>JAHBWI010000002.1:600000-819194 GCA_019637075.1 Nitrospiraceae bacterium
TCCCGGTCCTCACCTCAAAATTCCGGTCGTTGAAAGCGTTCTGCAACCGAAAGTCGCCAAACTTCACCGTGTCGAGGTCGGATTTCGCACCGATCGGCAAGGGCGGCAACAGATGGTTCCGCAGGAAGCGTTGATGCTGACCGGGGACATGAACATCCTCGCCATCGAATTCATTGTGCAATACAAGATCAAGAGCTCGCGCGAATACCTGTTCAACGTGGCCGACATCCACGACACAATCGGCAAAGCCGCGGAAGCCTCCATGCGCGAAGTCATCGGCAAGAGCAAAATCGACGAGGCGTTGACGACCGGGAAGGCACAGATTCAGCAGGACACGCAGGAACAGCTCCAACGTATCCTCGATCAGTATAAGACCGGCGTGCAGGTCGCGGCCGTTCAGCTGCAGGACGTGCATCCGCCGGAAGCCGTTGCCGCTGCCTTCAAGGACGTCACCAATGCCAAGGAAGACCGCGAGAAGCTGATCAACCAGGCTCAGGGCTACCGCAACGACATTATTCCCCGAGCAAAGGGCGAAGCGGCGCAGCTCGTGAACCAGGCAAAGGGCTACGCGCAAGCGCGCTTGAACCGCGCTCAAGGTGAAGCCAATCGCTTCCTCGCGACCTTGAAAGAGTACAACCAGGCCAAGGACATCATCAGCAAGCGAATCTATATCGAAACGCTCGAGGAGATCCTGCCCAACATCGACAAGTTCGTCCTCGACGGGAAAGGCGGCGACCGCGCTCTGCCCTATTTGCCCCTTGATCGTTTCGCCAAACCGGCGCCCGCACCGTCAAGCGGAGTACACGAACGGACGCAATGAGCAAACAAGGTTTCATTCTCGCATTCGTTGGCGTCTTGGTCGGGCTGCTCGT
The DNA here is from genome assembly GCA_019637075.1 of Nitrospiraceae bacterium. Classification (NCBI taxonomy): domain Bacteria; kingdom Pseudomonadati; phylum Nitrospirota; class Nitrospiria; order Nitrospirales; family Nitrospiraceae; species Nitrospiraceae bacterium. Next base: position 600,873 of record JAHBWI010000002.1, read on the forward strand.
CCTTGGAGCCTCTCCGTTTTACATCGTGGACGTAACGCAAAATGCCATCGTGGTGCAATTGGGCAAGCCGGTCCGCAATGTGACCGAAGCGGGCTTGTACCTCAAGGTCCCCTTCATCGAGGAAGTGACCTACTTCGACAAGCGTCTGCTCGATTACGATTCCGATGCGCAGGATGTGATCACCCAAGACAAGAAGACCCTGTTGCTGGACAACTTCGCGAAATGGCGGATCACCGATCCGCTCAAGGTCTACCAGGCGTTCCAGAGCCAACGCGGGGCGCTGCAGCGGCTGCATGACATCATCTATTCCGAACTGCGCGTGGAACTCGGACGTCACGACCTGGCGGAAATCGTGTCCACCGCCCGAGCCGATCTGATGACGGTGGTGACCCAGCGATCCAACGAAAAAGCTTCGGCCTACGGCATCGAAATCCAGGATGTCCGGATCAAGCGGGCGGATTTGCCGGAACAGAACGAGAAGGCCGTGTTTGCTCGAATGCAGGCTGAGCGGGAACGCCAGGCCAAGCAGTATCGGGCCGAGGGAGCGGAAGAATCGCAGAAGATCAAGTCCGATGCGGAAAAGGATCGCGAAATCATCCTGGCAGAGGCGTATCGCGAATCAGAGGAACTGCGGGGAGGCGGCGATGCCAAGGCCTTTCACATCTATGCCGAGGCCTATCGGCAAGATCCTCATTTCTTCGAATTCACCCGGACCATGGATGCCTACCGCAAGACCTTCAAAGACAAGACCACCATTCTGGTCAGCCCCGACTCCGAGTTCTTCCGCTACCTCAAGCAGCATTGAATCGCTTACGACAGGCCGACGATCGTTCCGGAAATGGAATCGAAATCGATTCGCTCCCCGGCTGGTTTGGTCGGCAAGCCCGGCATCAACTGCATCCCCGAACAGATAGCAGTGAGAAACCCCGCCCCGCTCAGGATGCGGACCTCTTGAATCGGCACGATGAATCCCGACGGGCGTCCCTTCAGGCTTGGATCATGGGATAGGGACAACGGAGTCTTGGCCATGCAAATAGGCAGCTCGGCGCACCCGAGTTGCTCCGCCAACTTGATATCTGCTTCGGCCTGTTGACTGAACGAAACCCCTGACGCTCCATAGATGGTTGTCGCAATGGCCTCAATTTTTTTCTTGATTGGCCACGTCAGCTCGTACAGATGGCGAAACGCGGTCCCTTGCGACGCCGCCTTCACGACTGCTCGAGACAGCTCTTCAGACCCACGCCCCCCGTCAGCCCAATGCGTCGACACGGCCGCGTCAACCGCCCCGGCAGCCTGAGCCCGTTCTCGCACCCAGTTGAGTTCCTCGACCGGATCATCCTTGAAGGCATTGACCGCCACGACAACCGGTACGCCATGGGCGCGCACGTTGGCGATGTGCTGTTCCAGATTGCCGAATCCCTTTTCAAGCGCCGCCTGGTTAGGGCCCGTCAGTCCGCTCGGAAGCGGAACCCCCACCCTGACGATGCCGCCACCTCCATGAAGCTTCAACGCCCGGAGGGTCGCCACTACCACCGCAGCATCGGGGTAAAGCCCAGATGCGCGGCACTTAATGTTGAAGAATTTCTCCGCCCCCAAGTCACTCCCAAACCCCGCTTCCGTCACCACATAGTCGGCGCAGCGAAGGGCCAACTGGTCCGAGACGATGGAACAGTTCCCGTGTGCAATGTTTCCAAACGGCCCGGCATGTACGAAAGCCGGTGTCCCCTCAAGTGTCTGGACCAAATTGGGTAACAAGGCATCCTTCAGCAAGACCGCCATCGACCCGACACAATTGAAATCTCTCGCACGAAGCACCTTGCCATCCTTCGTCACTCCGACAAGAATGTTCCCAAGACGGTGCTTGAGGTCGGCGTAATCGGTGGCCAATGCAAGGACGGCCATAATTTCTGATGCTTCGGTAATCACAAACCGCCCATGCCGCCCGCCGGTTCCCTCCCCCAAGGCAACCTCTCGAAGGGCTCGGTCACTCACACCCAGCGTCCTCGGCCAATGGACGGTTTGGGGATCAAGGTTGAGGCTATTGCCGTGAAAGAGATGGTTGTCGACAAAGGCGGACAGGAGATTGTGCGCCGACGAAACGGCATGGGCATCCCCTGTAAAGTGCAGATTGATATCCTCCATCGGATAGACCTGCGCTCGACCACCCCCCGTTCCCCCGCCCTTGATCCCAAACACCGGACCGAGCGAAGGCTGGCGGAGTGTCACGGCAGCCCGATGGCCAAGTCGGCAGAGCCCCATACCCAGCCCAATGGACGTCGTGGTCTTCCCTTCGCCGAGTGGCGTGGGATTGATGGCAGTCACCAGCACATAGCGTCCCTTCGGACGAGTCCGGAGCGACTCGGTCAATCGAAGCGATAACTTGGCCTTGTACCGGCCGAACGAGATAAGGTCATCGGATGGAAGCCCCAACGCCTGTCCGATTTCGAAAATGTGCTTGGGTGTGATTGAGCGCGCAATCTCCAAATCCGTCATGCGTGATTCCCCATATCAGAGGTGGTCGAGCAGGAACGCGGGAGTATAGCAAAACCCTTGGAATGAACTAAACCGGACGGGATCTAAGATAGATGGAGCTGCTGTCTGGGGTAGAAGAAGTCAGCGATGGACCGTTACGGGCAGCCGTCGTCAGATCCAAGGGAGGGGAGGCCGATGTCACAAACTGCAGAAACCTACGAATTCTGAATTGGTGGACGGCTTAGTCGAGGATGAACTTGGTTGGGTCCAGTGCCTGACCGTTTTTCTTAACCATGTAGTGGAGGTGCGGACCAGTCGAAAGGCCGGTACTTCCGACGAGAGCCACCACTTCACCACGCTTCACCCGCTGGCCTTCCTTCACCAAGGCTTTAGCTAAGTGGCCGTAGACGGTTTCAATGCCATACCCGTGGTCTAGCTTGACCATGTTGCCCATCTTGGAATCAAAGCTCACCGAGATCACGCGGCCAAGGGCGGGAGCCTGGACAGGAGCATTTGCAGCAGCACCGATATCCAGCCCGTCATGCCAGGCTGGTTTCTCCGTGAAGGGGGAAACCCGGGGACCAAAGCCTGACGTTACCCAACCGCGAACCGGCCAGATGGAAGGGGTCGAGGCCCACTGGGTCGACCGCTGCTCGGCAACTTCAGTCAACTCCTGGAGTACCCGCTCTTCCAGAGACGCTTCCTTGGCTAGAGCACTGATGCTGTCGCGGACCTGCTGGGCGATCACTTCAGCATCTTCAGCAGTCACGTTTGCATCCAACCCATTGGAATCTTTGAATTCTGAGATTTGTTGACGGGGATCGTTGCCGGAGGTCAGGTTCGAGGAGTTCGTTGCATTTCCCTTACTATCGGGAAGGGGCAACTCTTCACCACCTCGGCCATTGGCCAAGTCACCGGTCTGCTTCGTGGCGTCAATACCAAGCATGACGCGGAGGCGCTGGTTGACTTCACCCATTGCCGCCAGACGCTTCTTCAGGTCGTCGATGGCGCTGGAGAAAGCCGCCGTCTGCTCACGGGCACTCATCGCTTCCGCACGGAAAGCCGACAACTGCCACACTTCGCCCGTCCGAATAACGTAGTGGGAAATGACCAACAGGTCGGCAACAACTAAAATGGCAGACAAAATCAACAGCTTACGAACGAATTTCCGCGGGAAGCTGAACCGAAGGGGCTTCGAGGAAGAGCCTCGGAACACCACAACGGTGTAGGCATCACTGGTTTCGGTCGCTTGCTGGCTCATAGCACATACCTCTTTAACGGATTCAATAGAAGGTGAGCGTCAATCTACTCTGCGCAGTGTACTGATCTCATTCCGCTTGGTCAACCTTTTGTTTCAAATAATATTGCGAGTGTATTCAACTACTTCCGCGTTTCATCCCTAATCCACTGCAGATACGGCGCGGAGCCGGCAATAATCGGAAGAGCAATGACCTCAGGGACCGAATAACTATGGTTCTCTTTGATGATCTGTTCAAGTTCCTGATAACACTTCCTCGAACTCTTGAATATCAACAGGCACTCGGTTTCGACGTTGACTCGCCCTTCCCAACGGAACAAGGATCGAATATCTCTAACAACGTTGAGACAGGCTGCGAGTTTCCGCTCTATGACCTTTTGCCCTAAGTGCTCCGCTTCTTCCTGGGAGGCCGCCGTGACGAGCACCACAATTTCGGTTATGTCCTCCTGCACGTCTGCCCCCTTCCCTTTACGCAACTTTCATGCCTCCAGATCTCAGGGACGTCCCCTAACTTACTGTTATTTAAGGACGTAAAATTCATTTCCCGGCCCTGGCCTCCATTACACTGATTACAAAGGACAGAAACCGTACAGAGCGGACAAAAAACGACCGCTATTCCAGCAGGAGAGAACGAGTCGCGAGGGGATCAACCACCATTCCTACGGTTGCCCGGTCGCTCGCGAGCTAGAGCCAGTGCAGTTGACTCTCCTTTTCAGGCTCGCTTATGATCCGAGTTACTGACGGAGGTGCCACGATGGCGTTCACGATCACAGTCAAAGATCTCAAAGCAAAGCTCGATAAAGGCGAAAAACCGGTGCTGGTAGATGTTCGCGAGCCGTGGGAATATGCCCTGGCGAAGCTGGACGGATCTGTCCTCGTTCCGCTCGCATCCCTGCCACAGTCCCTTGATAAGATCGACCGCAACGCCGAGATTATCGCCTACTGCCATCATGGGATGAGAAGCGCGGACGCGACAGCCTTCTTACTCCAGCAGGGTTTCCCTAACGTGAAGAACCTCATCGGTGGGATCGATGCCTGGTCCATTCAAGTGGACCCGGGAGTGCCTCGATACTGAGGCACCGATCAGCCGATTTGTTCGCGAAAATACTCGACCGTCTCCCTGAGCCCTTCCCGCAAATCAAACTTGGGTTCCCATCCCAGTTCTGTCCGAATCTTCGTTGAATCGAGCACGCTGCGAGCCTGCTCCCCCTTCTTCGCCGGACCGTGCACTTCCTTGAACTCGGTCTTCGTCAACTCGACCAACAGGTGAAACAAGTCGTTGACCGACGTTTCCACGCCGGTGCCGACGTTATACACCCCCTGAACCTCAGGCCCCAGTGCCATGAGGTTTGCCTCGACGACGTCCTCGACAAACACGAAGTCTCGGGTCTGACGCCCATTTCCATTGACCACCGGCTGTTCTCGATGCAGCATCTTTTCAATGAAGATAGACACGACGCCAGCCTCTCCCTCAGGGTCCTGGCGGGGGCCGTAGACATTGGCATATCGGAGACTGACGGTCTGAATCCCGCTCAAACGGCTGTAATAGGATAAGTAATGCTCCCCGCAGAGTTTACTGATGCCGTAGGGGGACAGGGGCTGAGTGACATGTACTTCGGCTGCAGGAAAACTCTGCTGCTCGCCATATATGGCGCCGCCAGATGACGAAAAGATCACCTTTCGCGCCCCGTGGCGCGACGCCTGCTCCAAGACGTTCAAAGTGCCTAAGACGTTCACCTGTGCATCGAACATGGGATCGTCCACCGAACGCCGCACGTTCATCTGAGCGGCCAAATGCATGACGACCGCTGGCCGTTCGTTGCGAAATACTCGCTCCAGTTTGGGGTTCTCGATTTCGATTTTATAAAACTGCGCGGCCTTCGGGACATTGCTTCGCTTCCCGGTAACCAGGTTATCGACGACCACCACGGCATGCCCTTCTTGCAGCAATCGATCCACCACGTGCGAACCAATGAAGCCCGCGCCCCCCGTCACCAAAACTTTCATGCCATTCCTCGCTGCTCAGCCGGTTGGTTGGATGCTCTGTTGAACCACTTCCCCTACCCAGGGTGATCGATCGCAGAGTACACCTTCTCTCCGAAGCCGCAAAGTCAATTCGCGTTGTGCAAGTGAGGGAACCGTCGAGGTATTCATCTTCAAGAACCCTGCTGTGCGGATGAGGCGACAGTTACCCCACGACGGAACCAAGCCAAAATTTCTCGATTTCCCTTTCGCCCCTCGACGGGAGAATCGATACGTTCGACGAGCATCAAACCGAATTCGGTGGCGCAGGCCGCCACTTTTTCAACAGCCCCTTCACGCAAACCATCATCCCGCACGATCCCCCCTTTCCCGACCTGTCCTTTTCCAACTTCGAACTGCGGTTTGATGAGCGTGACGATGCTGCCCTGCGGAGCAAGCGTCTGCACAACGGGAGGAAGGACCATGGTCAAGGAAATGAAAGACACGTCGATGACGATGAGGTCGATCGGCTCACTGATTCGATCAGGCTCGAGATACCGCACGTTGGTGCGCTCCCATAGAACCACCCGCGGATCCTGCCGCAACCGCCAATCGAATTGCCCATAGCCGACATCCACGGCATAGACCTTCGAGGCACCCCGTTGAAGCAGGCAATCCGTAAACCCCCCGGTCGAGCAGCCTACGTCGAAACAGACGAACCCCTTCGGATCGATCTTGAACTGATCCAGCGCCGCGGCCAATTTCTCCCCACCGCGCCCGACATAAGGAGATCGAGGCCCGGTGATCATGACTTCCTCCATCGGCGAGACCAACCGTGCCGGCTTGTCCGCGATCGATCCCCCCACGCGCACCGCTCCCGCAAGAATGACCCGTGCCGCTTCTTCACGGCTGGAGACAAGCCCCCTCGTCACCAGCGCACGATCGAGCCGTTCGCGTTCAGCACGCATCCGCGACCTCATAGCAACATCACGACAAGTTGTAACGGGATCGAGTGGACAGGTCCGCTACCGACCGATGGATTCTAGACTTTGGCAGAGGGGGCACCGGCGTCGTCATCCTCCAGGGAAAAGGCCTGCAACCGCTTACGGCCGTCCTTTTCCTGCACAAGGATTTCAACTTTGCGCTCGGCATCCTCTAACATCTTTAAGCAGGTTTTCGACAGGCGAATACCTTCTTCAAAGATTTTGAGCGACTCATCGAGGGGTAGATCACCCTTTTCGAGCTCGCCGACAATCGTCTCGAGTCGAGCCATTGCTTGTTCGAACTTAATGGCAGCCACTTCCGCTCCTACTCCAGGGGGACGAATCGAGCATTATTGGTCCACACCCCCATGCAGGTCAAGTCGACACATGGGATTGAACATCTTGGACCGAACAGACCAACCGCCCGGTCGCCAATCTCGCCGTCACCTTGTCGCCAATATGAACTTCCGATGCCCGCTTGATGATCTGCCCGTCAGGGACGGTCTGCAGCAAACAGTATCCGCGCTGCAAGATGGCCAATGGGCTCAGTGCATCGAGCGAGGCCAGCCTGGCATGGAGCACCTGCCGCCGTTGCAGCAACCTCTTCCCAATCGCATGATCCAGCCGCTGAAGGAGTTGCGGGACCAGGCCCATGGATTGCCTGATCGTCCGTTGAGGGCTGGAGACCCGCACCTGATAATCCAATTCCACCGCGTGGCGATGCAATTGCGTCACACGCTGACTCATCCATCGTACCAAGGCCGCCTCCGCCTCGTCGAGCCGCTGAGTCTGACGGTGGACCAGATACCGCGTGTCCGCCAGCAGACTCACGTACCGGTCCAACATATGCCGCGACTGCAGTAGACAGACCTTCATCGCCCGCCGCACGCGGCTTTCGGCTGAGGCCAGACGATCGACCACTTCCTCCAACACCGGCACGACCGCTTCGGCCGCCGCCGAGGGAGTCGGCGCGCGATAGTCGGCGGCAAAATCTGACAGCGTCACATCGATTTCATGCCCGACCGCCGACACGACCGGCACCGGTGACCCCGCGATGGCACGGACCACGATCTCTTCATTGAAGGACCAGAGATCTTCCAGCGACCCGCCGCCCCGTCCGACGATGAGCACATCAACATCCCGCTGGGAACCCAAAGCGCTGATCGCATCGGCAATCTGAACCGCGGCCTCCTGCCCCTGTACCGCCACTGGTGCGATCAGGACGTCGGCGACGGGAAACCGTCGCTGCAACACCGCGAGGATGTCACGGATGGCCGCGCCGGTCAGGGAAGTCACGACGCCGACGGTTCGAGGAAACGCCGGAAGGGGACGCTTCCGGTCCTCTGCGAACAGGCCTTCAGCCTCCAATCGTGCTTTGAGCTGCTCGAACGCAAGTTGGAGCGCGCCAATCCCCTTCGGCTCTGCATAGTCAACGATCACTTGGTACTCGCCACGCGGCTCATACACCGTGACGCGTCCACGCACGATGACCGACAAGCCCTCTTGCAAAGCAAACCTCAGCCGGCCCGCGCCCGATCGGAACAGCACCGCGCGAATCTGAGCCTGCTCGTCCTTCAACGTGAAGTACATGTGGCCGGAACTAGGGACACGAAGGTTGGACACTTCTCCTTCAATCCACACATCCTGGAATTGCTCTTCCAGAGAACGGCGGATGATCCGAGTAAGTGCTGAAACGGAAACGATTTGGCGAGGAAGCGCATCAGGCCCAGGCATGGTTCACCGGGCCAGTCGCCACGCAGGGTGAGAGGTCAATCCACCACTCTGATGCGCTGAATGGACAGCGCTTTGCCGAGTTTTGCATCCAAATCCACGAGAACGGCACAGAAGACGGTCGGACCGGAGGCGACTTCGAACCGACGGGGCATGCCCGTCAAAAACTTCTCGATCGCAAGCTCCTTTTTGATGCCGATGACGGAATGCAGCGGCCCCGTCATGCCGATATCGGTAATGTAGGCGGTACCCTTGGGAAGTATCTGTTCGTCCGCAGTTTGGACATGGGTATGGGTCCCGACCACCGCTGTCACCTGCCCGTCAAGAAAATGCCCCATAGCCATCTTTTCGGACGTCGCCTCGGCATGCATGTCGACGACCACCGCCGCCACCTGGGTCTTCAGACGGGACAGCTCACGCTTCGCGACCTGAAAGGGACAATCGATTGTCGGCATGAATGCCCGCCCCATCAATTGCAGCACACCGAGTGACTCCCCACCGGGCGTCGTCATGATGTAACTGCCTCTTCCCGGTACGCCCTCGGGGTAGTTGGCCGGCCGTAGCAACCGTGCCTCCTGAGGAAACATGTCCAGAAGTTCCTTCTTGTCCCAAGCGTGATTGCCCGTCGTAATGACCGACACGCCCAAATCGAACAGCTCGTCGCAGAGGTCGGGAGTAATCCCGAATCCCCCCGCGACGTTTTCTCCATTGCCGATCACGACATCGATATCGTGCTGAGCAATCAGTTTCGGCAAAAGCCGACCGACAGCTCGACGGCCCGGTTCCCCCATGATGTCGCCGATGGCCAAAACTTTCATATTCCTTCACTCACTTGGCGTAATCGACGAACCGGCTTTCCCTGATCACTGTCACTTTGATCTGGCCCGGATAGGTCAATTCCTGTTCGATCTTCTTCGCCAGATCCCTCGACAGCTGAAAACACTCGGGATCGGTCAAATCTTCCTGTTTCACAATGACGCGAATCTCACGGCCGGCCTGAATCGCGTAGGCCTTCTGCACTCCCTTGAGCCCGGTGGCCAGCGACTCTAATTTCTCAAGCCGCTTGACGTACGATTCGAGCGCTTCTCGCCTTGCCCCTGGCCTGGCGGCCGAGAGCGCCTCAGCCGACGCGACCAAGACCGTCTCAGGACAAATCGGCTCGACCTGTTCGTGGTGGGCAGCGATCGCGTTCACCACCTTGGGATGTTCCCCGTATTTCTTCGCGATCTCGGCCCCGAGCATGGCGTGGGGCCCTTCCTCTTCATGGCTGACGGCCTTGCCGATGTCGTGCAGCAGCGCACCGCGCTTTGCCAACTTCACGTCCAGGCCGAGTTCGGAAGCCATAATACCGCAGATGTACGCGGCCTCGCGGGCGTGGTAGAGATTGTTTTGGCCGTAACTGGTGCGATACTTCAACCGCCCAAGTACCTTGACCAGTTCAGGATGGAAATCCGAGAGCCCGACCTCGAAGATGACCTTTTCCGCCTCTTCGATCATCAGCTTCTCGATCTCCGTCTTCACCTTGTCGACGATTTCCTCGATACGCGTCGGGTGAATCCGACCGTCGTGCATCAGGCGCTCAAGGGAAACCTTCGCGATCTCTCGGCGTAGCGGATCGAATCCGGAAATAATGACGGCTTCCGGTGTTTCGTCGATGATGAGATCGATGCCGGTCGCCGCCTCGATTGCCCGAATATTCCGGCCCTCGCGACCGATGATGCGCCCCTTCATGGCGTCATTTGGAATCGGAACCACAGAAATCGTGGCTTCGTTCACGTAGTCGCGGGTAACCCGCTGAATCGATCGGGCGATTATTTCACGCGCCTCGCGTTCGGCGTTTTCCTTTGCTTCCTCGAGCGTCCGTTTGGCAAGCCCCGCAGCTTCCAACCGTGCCTGGCTCTCCATCTCCTGAACCAGCTGCCGCTTGGCTTCGTCGGCCGTCAGTCCGGCCACCCGTTCCAACGCTTCACGATGTTCTTTGACAGCCTGGGCGCACTGCGCCTCTTTTTGAACCAAGCCCTCTTCACGCCGGATCAACTCTTGCTCGCGCTTGAGTGCTTCACCTTCCCGCTTTTCGAGGACGCCGAATTTCTTGTCGAGGGTTTCCTCTCGCTGGGCGATGCGCCTCTCGACCGTCGCGGTCTCAGCTAGCCGAGACTTCTGCTCCTTTTCCACATCAGTCTTGGCCTGAAACACCAAGTCCTTGGCCTCTAGTCTGGCCTCCTTCACCACATTCTCGGCTTCCCGTTGCGCCGCTTGAATGATCTGCGCAGACTGGTCCTCGGCTTCAACCCGGCGAGCCTGTGCCGACCGGCGGCGAAGGAACTCATACAACCCGACGCCCGCGCCCGCGCCTAACAATGTTGTCAGAATATAGGCAATCACGCTGAGAGAAATGGGAACCACCTCCCTTACATGCACGAGGCCGTCGCACGCCTCAGTGCAACAGTCAACTGTACGAATCTGAGGGAGGGAAAGCGAGCCAGCCGAGACCGGCGGAAGAAAACCGAAAGGAAGAGAACGGCCCTATCAGATCAGTGAAGACGAGTCGCGGAATCGCCCGAGCCCATTTGGAACGAGGCGTGGCCGTCCTCGACCCAAATCAACCATCTCTGCGCTTCGCCCCCGATTCCGGCAAAGCCGCCGAGACAAGTATGTTGTCCGTACGGGAAGAAGTCGCGCCTGCGGCGTGAGCCGAGCCAAGACATGTCCCTTCCCGCTGAGCATCCAATCTGAAATCTGTCGCACGATGACACAGGCATGTGCTGCGAACCGGCTGCCCCATGCCCCGAAGACCACGCTGACCACAACCACGAATTGTAGCGATTCCATATGTTTAGCGCTCGAACACTGTCGTCAAATTCCGCCCTACCCCAAACTTCCTTTCCTGTCGTGCGTTGGCTGCCCCCTCCAGGTTACAACCACTCACTTAGAAACAGGGGAGACGATAACAAAGCACTTCTTCGATTGCAAGGCGAAACTCAACGGGACAGGATCGATGGCATCTGTTGGTCGATCGAATCCATGAGGGATGCCATACGGCGATCCACATCGGCCTCACCCTGCTGATGGCGGCGCTCCGACTCCAGCCATTCATGGGCAAGATTGATGGCAGCCAGGACAGCCAGCTTGACGGGGGTGGCAGTCTTCATGCTCGTCGACACGTTTTTCATTTGTTTATCAACAATTTCAGCGAGGCGCCTCACATACGATTCATCGGCATCACCATTGACGGTGTAGCGCTGTCCGTAGATCTCGACCTCGATGGTTTTAGTCAAGCGCCACCTCCTTGGATGTGTCTAAACACTCCAACACCTCGATTTCCCCCAGTACCTTTTCGATACGGGACCGAATATCCAGGCGTTCGCGCTCCCAACGGCGGTTTTCATCATCACGAGTTGCCAGGCGCTCCCGTGCAAGCCGAAGCTCGTCCTCGAGCGAGGCGTTCTTCCGCTTTACATCTTGGACCAACTTCACCAAATCGCGAATACGGGATTCCAGGGCATCAAGACGCTCTAAAGTCATACGAATTCCTCACTTTGCAGGAAATGTTCAGCAATAAAAAACAATGGGCGAAATATAGGAAGTTGGCCCAGGGTTGTCAAGAAACCGGAGCAGCGGAGGCGGTCGCGGCACCGCTTCGCAGACGGACATATTCACCATAACTTCGGAGTACCCGCTTCACATACAATCGGGTTTCCTGGTAGGGGATCAGTTCCACAAACTCATCTTGATCCCGCCCCCGATGCATGGCGATCCAGCCGTTCACGGCAATCGGACCGGCATTGTACGCCGCCACCGCATAGGCCATATTTCCAGAATATTGCTCGAGGAGCTGGCCCAGATAGCGCACGCCCAGCCGAATGTTCGTCTCCTGATCGAAGAGCTCTTCCCGGCTCACAGCAGGAAATCCATAGCGTTGCGCCACGGCGTTGGCCGTCACCGGCATGAGTTGCATCAATCCGATCGCGCCCACCATCGATACGGCTTTTTCATCGTACTGGCTCTCTTCCCGAATAATGGCAGCAGCCAGGAGTGGGTCGACCGTCTTGATCCCCTGCGCTTCAATCAACGGCAACAGACCCGTCGGGTACGCGACCGACCAGAGTTCCGGTGCAACGGGCATCCCCGCCCGCTCCAACTTGTCGCGGAAATGGATCTTGGCGATCCGCAATGCAGGATGGTAGGCACCCGCCTCACTCAGCATGGCGGAAAACGCGAGCAACACATCCTGATCGCGACTGTACAGTTCCGTCAGGTAGCCGATTTCGCGGGAGGCGTCCTGTCCCAAGCCCAAAGTCTTCAGTTCAATACCTCGGCGATAGGCCGGATGCCGCTCAATCTCGGCACGGCGCGTCTCGGGCAGCCGCTCGCCATTCACACCGGTCGTGGACTCGGCAGGTTGAGGCGTAGAGGGCGGCGGGACCGATGGTGACAGCGTCGCGCGCTGTGCGGCCAGCTGGCAATAGTAGCTGTAGGCGTAGCGCTCACACACCTGGGCGTAGGACTCGGCTGACCTGTCCCTCTGACGAGCGTCACGCTCACTCGCCCGCACCTGCCAATACATCCCCTGAGAGTCCAATCCGTTTGCCCGAGACTCTGCGACGAGCCTGAATGTGCCGGCGGACTCTTGATACCGCGCCACGCGATACTGGGCCCAACCGACTCGCCAGAGCCCTTCGGCGCGTTGACTGGCGGAATCCCCAAGCTTGGCCACATGCTGGAACATCGCAATGGCCTCATCGAATCGCCCCTGGTCTTCCAGCCACACGCCAGCGAAGAGGTGGACCATCGCCCGCTGGTCACCGCTCAGCGAGCCGTTGCCGACAGACCGGGCCAAATCCAACAGCTTGTCCCCATGCCCCTGCCGCAGGTACACCCGCGCTAACCACACGGTGGCTTCGGCGGACTCCTGGACCCGATCGGCCGCAAGCCCTCGGAACACGTCCCTGGCCACGTCGTATTGTTTCAACCGCACCGCCGCAACCCCCAACTTCAGACGCGCTTCGAAACGCCGTGGATGTCCCGGTGCCATACCCAAAAACCGGCGGACCTCCTCGACTCCTTCAGCTTGGAGGGCCTGCGCGAAGAACGCCTGGGCACGGATGTAATGGTCCTCTGCCGTAGGAGTCCAGAATTCACCGCCGACACCCGCATCAAGTCGCGTCTTCGCGTCCTTCGCCTCCGGACTGTGGGGATACCGCAAATAGAGGAGCTTCAACGTCGCCCGGGCCTCCGGAAATTTAGCATCTCGAACTTGGCAATCCGCCAAATGCAGTAACGCTGCCGGTGCCGCCGGATCTTTGTCGGCCAGGCCGAGCGCCCGACTGAACCAATCGGCCGCCTTCCCATAGGCGCCGGCCGCATACCAGGCGTCGCCCGTGAGATAGGCCGCCTTTGCCAACACATTGGAATCAGGCACCGCCTGGGGAATGCTTTCGAGCATTTCAGCGGCTTGAGGCGCATCATTCATCTTGAGTAACGCGCCGCCGATCCACAGCCGGAGATAGTCGTCCAAGATGGGTGTGTCCCGCTGCGCCTCCCTCAGGTAACGAACCGCCTCGGCAGGTTCTCGCTCGACCAGCAGTGTGCCAAGCAAGATCTCCCCGCGTTTAGCCCAGATCGTCCCAGGGTAAAGGTTCAACAGCTGGCGCAGCTGCTCGATCTTCGATGCCAATAATTGATCACGCTGAGCCGGCGTACCTCGCCCCTCCTTGATCCCGACTGCGGCTCGGAAACAGGCTTCCGGCTCCTCACAGGCTGGAGGCGTGGTCGCAGGAATCGGCGGAGAATCGGCAATGGCCGTCGGAAGGGCGCACGAGGCCAGGATCCACGCTGCAAGACAGACAGAAAGGGTCCGTCGGGAAGGTCGGCTCACGTTCATCCTGGAAAGAGGGTGGGCAGCGCTCTATTATAACAAAGCATCCAATAAAGGCGACCCGATTTGCATTGCTTGTCGCAGGTTTTTTTCCTATGTTAGGCTCTTTCTATGCCCCCTTCCATCGGCGAACGCATCAATCTGCTGGCGCTGAGCGAAGCAGAACTCGCCGACTTCGTGCGCGGGCTCGGCTGGCCTGCCTATCGCGCACAGCAAATTCTCCGTTGGCTGTATCAGCACCGGATCAAACACCCGGCCGCAATGACCAACTTGTCTCAGGCGGATCGCACACGTTTGACCGAAACCTGCACGATCGAGCAGCCGGAACGGGTTGAGCGCTTCTCCTCGAAAGACGGCACCCAAAAGTTCGTCATTACGCTCGTGGATAGTCGGCAGATCGAGTGCGTGCTGATACCCGACGACGATCGGCTGACGCTCTGCATCTCTACCCAAGTCGGGTGCACGCTCGACTGTCGATTCTGCCTGACCGGCACGATGGGGCTACAACGGAATCTGAAAACCCACGAGATCCTCGGCCAGGTGCTGCTGGCCCAGGATGAGTTAGGCGAGGACCGCCGCCTGACGAATCTCGTGTTCATGGGCATGGGAGAACCCCTAGCGAATCTGGATGCGGTGGCGGACGCCGTGATCAAGCTCACCAATCAACCATGGGGGCTGGGCTTCTCCCCTCGGCGCATCACAATCTCGACGGCTGGGCTCGCGTCGCGCATCAAAGACGTGGCGCCGCTGAAGGTGAACCTGGCCATTTCCTTGAACGCTCCGACCGACCAGCTTCGCCGCGAAATCATGCCCGCCGTCGATCGACTGCACCCGCTTGAACATCTCATGGCGGCCTGTCGGGCCTACCCCCTGGCACAGCGCGACCGTCTCACCTTCGAATACGTGCTGCTGGCTGACCTCAATGACGGCCCCGAACAAGCCCGAGCGTTGGTGCGGCTGCTTCGCGGGCTCCGCTGCAAAGTGAACCTCATTGCCTTCAACCCGTTCCCGGGCAGCCCCTATCGGCGGCCGACCGACGAAACCGTTGCGGCGTTCCAGGAAACTTTACGCCGCGCACACGTGGATGTGTATCTGCGGAGGAGCCGAGGTCGCGATGTGCTGGGTGCCTGCGGTCAACTCGGACGCCTCGGTCAGTCGAATCCGCCGGTTGCCTTGACACAGATTCAGCCCCGTTGCTAGCATGATTTTCTTAGATGACTAGCCAGTCGACACGCCCCAATCGGTTCCGCGCGTCAATCCTGAGCGCTTTATTTCCGGCTCTGCTTCTTGCCTGGCTTCCGACGCCGGCGAAAGCCGTCGAACCCAAAGAATTTACCCTGTCGAACGATATGAAGGTCCTGCTGGTCGAGGTGCCGAAGGCACCCGTTGCCACCGTGCAGGTCTGGTACAAAGTCGGCTCCCGCAATGAGGTCATGGGGCGGGCAGGCCTGTCCCACATGCTCGAACATATGATGTTCAAGGGAACGACCAAATACCCGAAAGGCTCGTTCTCCCGCCTGATTCGTAAGAATGGCGGCATGGACAACGCCTTCACGAGTCAGGATTTTACCGCCTATTTCGAGAATCTCGCCGCTGACCGAGTGGGCCTCGCACTGGAACTGGAAGCAGACCGCATGCAGGGCTTGGTACTCGACGTGAACGAATTCAAGACCGAGCGCGAAGTGGTCAAGGAAGAGCGCCGGCTCCGATCGGAGGATGATCCGCAAGGAGCCCTGGTTGAATCACTCTTCGCCCAATCCTTTATGAGCCACCCCTATCACTGGCCGGTCATCGGGTGGTTTGCGGATCTCGAGGCGATGAACCTGGACGATTTGCAGCGCCACTATGACACCTATTATTCGCCCAATAATGCGACCCTGGTCGTGGTGGGCGACATCAAGGCCGAATCACTGTTGCCGACGATCGCCAGGCTGTTCGAGCCCATTCCTAAGGGACCGTCCCCCAAACCGCTGACCGTGCGGGAGCCCGATCAACGAGGCGAGCGGCGCTTCCTGCTCAAGCGTGAAGCCCAGCTCCCCTTCGTCATGATGGGCTATCGGGTACCGAACTACACAAGCGATGACTCCTACGCCTTGAACATTCTCGAATCCATTTTGTCGCATGGGAAGAGCGCACGCCTCTATCAAAGTCTGGTGTATGACCAGAAATTGGCCCTCGCGGTGGGAGCTGATTACGGTTTGATGCAGGCGGACCCAGGCCTCTTTTACTTTTATGCTTTGGTGAAGCCAGGCGAGAAGACGGAAGCGGTGGAAGAAGCCCTATTGAAGGAGATCCATCGTCTTCAGACGGAACCGCCGACCGAGCTCGAATTGCAGCGTGCCAAGAATCAAATCGAAGCCGCCCATATCTTTGAACAAGATTCCAACTTCCGGCACGCCATGTTGTTGGGCGAAGCCGAAACCGTCGGCGCCGGGTGGCGGAAGGTTGAGCAATTCATCGATCGAACGAGGGCCGTCACAGTGCAAGACGTGCTTCGCGTGGCCAATCAATATCTGAGCGCGGACGTGCGCACCACCGGCATCCTGTTGCCGAACCCTCCGCGCCAGAATGCCGCAGCCACGCCGGCCCCATAACAAGCGATGCCCATGGTAAACCTCCTATCTGGTGACCGCGTGCAATCTCCACGTCCCGACAGAATAGCCCAACTGGCTGCCGCACTGTGCGTGGTGCTCCTCCTGTGCGTCACCTGGTCGGCCCACGCTGCGGATATCACCCCGGTTCGGTTCGTCACGCCGAACGGCATGACCGTACTGTTCCTCGAACAGCATTTTCTGCCGACGGCCGAAATTCACGCTCTTCTGAAGGTGGGGGCCGCGCAGGACCCATCGGACAAGGCAGGACTCGCTCACCTGACGGCAAGCCTGCTCGACGAAGGCACGACGACCCGAACCTCGAAGCAAATTGCCGAGCAGATTGATTTCGTCGGAGGCTCGCTGGAAGCCAGAGCTTCGGAAGATTTTACGACCGCCTCTGCCCGCGTCCTCAAGAAGGATGTCGATTTGGGGTTTACGCTGCTGGCGGATATGCTGCAGCACCCAGCCTTCCACAAGCAGGAATTTGAGCGCGTTCGAACCCAAATCATCGGAGAGTTACTGAACGACGAGGACGACCCGGGCCACGTTGCAATGAAGGCGTTCAACCAGCTCGTGTTCCATGGCCACCCCTATCGCTGGCCTGCCGAAGGTACGGAGGAGTCGCTCAACCGAATCACCCTCGCCGATGTGCAGCAATTTCACGCACGAGAGTACCTGCCCAACCAGACCATCCTGGTCGTGGTCGGAGATCTGACGGTCGACCAGGTGAACAACCTGGTGCAAAGCCACTTCGGCGGATGGAAGAAGGGGGCGTCGAGCACCGTTCAACTCAAGAGACCCGCCTCGCTCGACCGCAAGATGGTCCAGCTGATCGAAAAAGATCTGACGCAATCCACCATTGTGCTCGGACACACGGGAATCAGCCGGAACAATCCGGACTATTACGCCGTCACGGTCATGAATTACATCCTTGGCGCAGGCGGCTTCTCGTCCAGGCTCATGGATTCCATCAGGGACAAACAAGGGTTGGCCTACGGCATCATGAGCCAGTTCGACACGCGCCTGATGCCCGGCGCCTTCCTCGTTAACTTACAAACGCGCACCGAAGCCACCAATCAAGCCATCACCGGTGTCCTAGCAGAGATCAAGAACATGCGTGAGGCTCCGGTCACGGATCAAGAACTCAGTGAGGCGAAAGCCTTCATCGTCGGAAGCTTTCCCCTGCGGATCGACAGCAGCGCCAAGCTGGCCAATGTCCTCGCACAGGTCGAGTTTTACAATCTCGGTCTGGACTACTTCACCCAGTATCCGAAAGCCATCGAGAAGGTCGCTAAGGAGGATGTTTTGCGCGTCGCCAAGCAATACCTCGACGTCCAACATTATGCCTTGGTCGTCGTCGGCGCCATTTCCAAAGCCAAGGTCAAGCAATAGCCAGCTGTTTCCGGTTCCGAGTCATACCGCCTGAAATGAGTGCTCCCATGCCCACCGCCATCCTCACCGAGAAGTTGCACCGCGCACAGGACGTCCTCCGGGAGTTGGGGTCCGTCATCGTAGCCTTCTCAGGTGGGATCGACAGCACCTTGGTGCTCAAACTGGCGCATGATACGCTCGGCGCACAGGCCGTCGCAGTCACGGCAGTGTCCCCCACATTGCCCGAAGCGGAACTTGAGGCGACGCGCCGGATTGCGGCCGAAATCGGGGCAACACACCGACTCGTGGAAACCGATCAGTTGGAGATTCCGGAGTTTGTCGTCAACGACGCCAGCCGTTGCTACCACTGCAAAACCGACCTCTACTCGCTGCTCGGCGCGCTACGGCGAGCGGAGCAGTATGCTCACATTGTTGACGGAACCAATACGGATGACCTAGGCGACGATCGCCCGGGACTGAAGGCCGCACGCGAGTGGGGTGTTCGCAGTCCGCTGCTCGAGGCAGAGCTTTCCAAAACCGAGGTGCGTGCGCTGGCCAAGGAACTGGGGCTCTCAAATTGGGACAAGCCGGCAGCGGCCTGCCTGTCATCGCGCGTCCCACGAGGCATACCCATCACGCGCGTCACGCTCTCGCGCGTCGATCGAGCCGAAGCCGTGCTGGCGCGCGAAGGATTCCGTCAATGCCGGGTGAGAGACCACGGAGAGATCGCCCGCATCGAAGTCGCGACGGAGGAGTGCTTACGTCTCCTTGACGATGCAAGGCGCAACCGCATTGCAGCAGAGCTCAAGGCCTTGGGCTACCGCTTCGTAACGCTGGATCTGGAGGGATACCGCCAGGGAGGCGTGAGCCTAACCTCCCCGGCGTGAAGGACTAGTTGCGGCTCTGGTAGGTCTTCGCCAAGGCTTCCAAGGCCTCATCGGCCAGGCGCCGGTGATCGGCTTCCGTCAGCGCACGTCCCACCACCTTCTCCGCGACCAGCAGTGCAAGGTCGGTAGTCTGGGATCGGATGTCCTGGATCGCGCGTCGGCGTTCCTGTTCGATCTCTCTGGTGGCATCGCCACGGATACGTTCAGCTTCCGTCGTCATCCGCTGCTCGTTCTCTTCCATCAGCCGTTGCGCGCGCTCCTTGGCCTGAGCCAATAAGCCTTCCGCTTCCTTGGAAGCGGCGGCCAGCTTGGCCTCATAGTCTTTCAGCTTCCGCTCAGCCTCGGAACGGTGACGCTCGGCCTGGTCCAAGCTGTCCTTGATCTTCTTTTCGCGCTCTTCCAACATGCCGAGCAAGCTCGGGAATGCGTACTTGTAGAGCAAGAAGAAGAGGATCCCGAACGAGAGGATCTCCCAGAAAATCAGCGACGAGAAAAAATGCGATTCGAATTGAGGCATCGTTCTAACCCACTGTGAGGTTGAGGCTCAGGCTGGAGGAACGGACCGCATGCGGCTCGCCTACCCCTCAACCCTAACCTGACGGTGCTACTTGCGCAGCCCCATGATAATGAACGCGATGACGAGGCCGTACAGAGCGATGGCTTCGACCAATGCGAACCCGATCCACATATACTTGCCGACACGACCTTCAGCTTCCGGCTGCCGCGCGACCGCTTCGATCATCTTGCCGAAAATGTAGCCGATGCCGACGCCTGCCCCGGCGAATCCCGCTGCGGCCAACCCCATACCGACCAACGCTGCTGCTGCTGCATCCATTGTTTGTCCTTCCTCCCTTATGTACACGCCGTCTAATGGGCGTGCTCGCTATGACCGTGCAAGGTAATGGCATCGCCGAGATACACACAGCTCAGCACGGTAAAAATATATGCCTGGATGAATGCGATACCGACTTCCAAGCCGTTCATCGCAATCGTAAACGCAAATGGCAACCAACCGATCAGCAACCCGCCGCTGATGGCGAGGCCGAACAGCACGCCCAAGATAACGTGTCCTGCCGTCATATTGGCGAACAACCGCACCGCCAACGAGATCGGACGAGCCAACTGGCTGATCAGCTCGATCGGAATCATGAGCGGCAACAACCACCCCGGCGTTCCTGGCGGAACCAGAATGCCCAGAAACTTGGCGCCGTGCAGCGAAAATCCGAGCACGAGGCTCAGTCCGTAGATGCCGACCGCAAACACCGCGGTCACGATGATTTGGCTGGTAACCGTGTAGGACCCGGGGATGAGCCCCAGCAAATTGCAAAAGAGAATGAACAGAAACAGGGTCGCAATCAACGGGAAAAACTTCATCCCTTGTTCGCCCATCGTGTCCAAAATGATGCCGCGAATGAAATCGACGATCATCTCGGCCAGGTTCTGCAACTTTCCGGGGACCAACTGTCTGGTGGCGGCAGCGGAAATCATCAGAAACGACACCAGGCCAACCACAATCCACATCAAGATCACGGCCTTGTTGATCGAGAGATCCAAGGCTCCCGCTCCAATGGAGATCAGGTCGTGCAGTTCAAACGCATGTAAGGGACTTTCTTCCACGATTATCCTTTGTCTTGACGGTCAGTCGTCTCTTGGCCGGCGGGCCATACCTGCGCCGCCCGGTAGGCGTTGCGCATTCCTGCCGCAGCCCCGAATATCAAACCCACCACCAATCCCCAGGGATTGGAGTCGAAGAGATACGTATCAACAACCCAACCAAGTCCCCCACCGACGATCAGCGCAGCAAGCAGTTCCGTCCCGATTCGGACAGCCTGTCCGAGCCCCGCATAAAACGGATCATTGGTGGCGGGCATAACACACCTACGGGCGGCGCCCGCTCCGCACAGTCGGATAGGGTTCGCCCTCAGGCGGGCGCGCCATTCAAGCAAAGTCACCGGGGTTTTGTCAAGAACATGGGCCCCTATGAGGCGGACCGCTCCATACGGTATAGTCTTCGCTCGAGGTAACCACCGGCCTCGACCGCTCACATGACCAGCCCAATCACGGCAACATTCCTCGAGGGTCCTCCGCAGCCCTTGGTAGTGACAATTCCTCTTCCGGCCGTCGATCCGCTGGAACTCTACCGCAGGCTCGACCGCCCTGACCGTCCTTCCCTCCTGCTCGAAAGCGCTCACGGCACCCAGACCACCGCCCGCTATTCAATTATCGGCGCGAATCCCTACATGACCCTTGCCGGGAAGGGATCGGAAACTCGCGTGTGGTCGGACGGACATATGAGGCTCCATGACGGCTCTCCCTTCACCGCTCTTCAACACGCGCTGGCTGGCTCACGAATCGTACGACCTCCAGGCATTCCGCCGTTTTTCGGGGGAGCCATGGGATTCCTGGCCTACGACCTGGTGCGAAGTTTCGAGAGGCTCCCGACCCATGCCATCGACGACGTGCCGGTCCCCGATGTCGCCATGGCCTTCTTCGATCTCGTGACCGTCATCGATCACCAGAGCCGAATGCTGTTTCTGATGTACTGTCCGCCGTTGTCCCGATTCCTCGGCGAACCGCGCGACAAACTCTTTCGTGAGGGATGCGATCGCCTGGCGGCGATGGAAGCCGAACTCGCCGGCGCGGTCGCCGCCCCCTCACCGGCCTTTTCCTGGGGCAAGGCCCGTTTTCGCCCGGAACAGTCCCGGGAGGAATATGTCGCGCGCGCCCAGGCCTGCCAAGACTACATCGCTGCAGGCGACATCTATCAGGCCAATCTTTCGCATCGATTTAGACTCGCCGCAGCGGGAACGGACGACGGCCCATTCGAACGAGACGGAGCCCTCGACCTCTACCAACGCCTTCGCCGCGTCAATCCATCACCCTTTTCAGGGTTGGTCAGGTTCAACGAAATCAATCTCGTCAGTTGTTCTCCCGAGCGGCTCGTTCGGTTGGATGGCGATCTGGCGTCCACCAGGCCCATTGCGGGCACAAGGCCTCGTGGGCAGGGGACTGACGAAGACGGACGCTATCGGGCAGAGTTGCTGGCCAGCCCCAAGGAGCGCGCCGAGCATCTGATGCTCGTGGATTTGGAACGCAATGATCTCGGCAAGGTCTGCACCTTCGGCTCCGTCCGCGTCGATGAGTTCATGACCATCGAGCAATACTCCCATGTCAGCCATCTCGTGTCAGACGTGCACGGCAGGCTCATCCCCGGCACGGATCCGCTCGACCTCGTCCGCGCCACGTTCCCAGGCGGCACGATCACCGGGGTCCCCAAACTGCGTTGCATGGAGATTATCGAGGAGCTTGAACCGGTGCGGCGAGGGCTCTATACCGGCGCGCTCGGATACTTCAGCTGGAGCGGCGACCTCGACTTGAATATCCTGATTCGAACCCTCGTGCTCACGCAAGGGCAAGGGTATTTGCAGGTCGGGGCCGGCATCGTCGCGGATTCCATCCCCGACCGGGAATACGAGGAAACGTTATCCAAAGCAGGGGCATTTTTCAAAATCTTGGAGGAACGGTAAATGTGGGTGTTCTTGAATGATCGCTTCGTCCGCGAGGAGGAGGCGGTGGTGTCGGTCTTCGACCACGGATTTCTGTATGGAGACGGCGTATACGAAACCTTGCGATCCTATGGGGATCGGATCTTCATGAGGGATCAGCACCTCGGCCGGCTCCGACGTTCAGCGGAGGCGATCGGGCTGCAGGTACCGATTCCGGGAAAACAGTGGCCATCGCTCCTGCACGAAGCCATGCGGCGCAACGAGGTCGGCACTGACCGGTCGGATGCCTATCTCCGCATCACCATTTCGCGGGGCGTAGGCGAAATCGGGCTCGATCCCGGTCTCTGCCCCAAACCCACCACCGTCATCATGACCAAGACGCTTGCTCCGTACCCCACGTCGCTGAGGCAACAAGGCGTTTCGCTCACCGTGGCCAAAACCAAACGCAATCTGCCCGAAGCGTTGTCGCCGCACATCAAGGCAACGAACTTCCTCAACAACATCCTGGCCAAACGCGAATCCATTGCGGCCGGCACTTTCGACAGCCTGCTCTTGAACTGGCGCGACGAGCTGACGGAATGCACCATCAGCAATCTCTTCTTTGTCTCGAAGGGGATGCTGAAAACGCCCGCCTTAACCTGCGGCATTCTGGACGGCATTACGCGAGGCTTCGTTCTCGCCCTCGCGCGTGAAGCAGGACTCGCGTCCGAGGAAGGAGCGTACGGGGTCGAGGCGCTGGCGCTGGCCGACGAGTGTTTCGTGACGAACACCAGCATGGAGATCATGCCTGTGACGAGGCTCGACGGGGCACCGATCGGCAATGGACGCCCTGGCCCCATCACCAACCGGCTGCATAGCCTGTTCATCTCCAATCGAGCCCGTTTTCTCGAACCGCCTAGCCGGCCACAAGACTAAAAGACGAACCAGATCAGAAGGTTGCGCGCCACACACCTCGAGCGACTCGATCGGGCGGTCTTTTGACAGGGTTGGGGGTGGGTGCTACGGTTGAAACAGTCCTCCGAAGGAAGGCGTTTCAGCTATGCAACCTGTGGCAAAATCTGCCCTTCATTACTGCCTGGGAACCGCACTGCTGGCCCTGACCGCCACACCAATTCCGGCGGTCGCCGACGTCTACCAGTACGTCGATACGAACGGCACGATTTCCCTCACGAACGTCCCGAATGATCCGCGGTACCAGAAAATTATCTCCGAACTTCCTCGGGCACGCACCTCGATTTCCGACCGCGAATTGGACCCGGTGATCGCTCGTCACTCCCGCGCCAACCGGCTTCACCCTGCACTGATTCGGGCAGTGATCAAGACGGAATCGGACTTTGATCCGATGGCCGTGTCACGAGCCGGCGCCATCGGCCTGATGCAACTGATGCCGCAGACGGCGGTGCGATTGGATGTGCGGGATCTCTACAACCCTGACGAGAACGTCGGCGGGGGAACCAGATACCTGCGGCAATTGCTCGATCGGTTCAACGGAAATCTTCCCCTCGCCTTGGCCGCCTACAATGCCGGGGAAAACGCGGTGGAACGATATCAGGGGCTTCCACCGATCGAGGAAACTCGGCAATACGTCAAGAAAGTGTTGCGGTATTATCGGACGTTCCTCACGAACGA
The DNA here is from genome assembly GCA_019637075.1 of Nitrospiraceae bacterium. Lineage (NCBI taxonomy): Bacteria > Pseudomonadati > Nitrospirota > Nitrospiria > Nitrospirales > Nitrospiraceae > Nitrospiraceae bacterium. The sequence continues at coordinate 625,144 of JAHBWI010000002.1, forward strand.
CCGGCTGCCCTCCGGCTCCTACCGCGCTTATACCCCTTCAAACCAATCACGAGGCCTGCCGCCTTCTGTGGCGTCTCGTTAGCCGGCTCAGCTCCCATCACGATCTGACTGTGGTCCTGCCAGCCTGTGCCCTTCGCGTCAGGAAAATCCGACCGGTAATGGGCGCCCACACTGTTCTCGCGCCACAGAGCGGCGTCGGTAATGCACCGACCGACCTGCACCATGTTTCGCACTTCGAGAGCGGCTCTGGTCGCAAAAGGCCCTTCCAGTGTGCGCATCCAACGCGACAGCTGAGCGGAGGCGCTGATAAGGGATTCCCGCGAGCGCACCAGCCCCACCTTGCCCCACATGAGGCGCCGCAAGGAACTGCGGAGCTTTTCGGGATCGTCCAAATCCTTAACCCGTCCCCCCTCGAGTTCCTCGAGGGAGGGCAATCCACCCGGCAACGGGCTACGCCCCGCATGGGCCACAGCCGCTTGAGCGGCACGCATCCCAAACACGAGCCCTTCCAACAGCGAATTGCTGGCCAGACGGTTTGCCCCGTGGACCCCGCTGCAGGCCACTTCGCCGGCTGCATACAAACCCGGCAGCGTCGTCGCGCCATTCACGTCCGTCCAGACGCCCCCCATCATATAGTGCGCGCTGGGCGACACCGGAATCCACTCCTCGGTCATATCGATGTCGTATCGGAGGCAGGTAGCGTAAATGGTCGGGAATCGGCGTTTCACGAAAGCAGGCCCCAGATGCGTCACATCCAGGTACACATGCCGAGACCTGGTTGCCGCCATCTCAGACCAAATCGCGCGTGACACCACATCCCGCGGGGCCAGCGCTCCGTCCGGATGATAGCGATGCATGAACAATTCGCCCTTGATATTTCGTAGCTGGCCGCCCTCGCCCCGAATGGCTTCCGACAGCAGAAACGGCGGACTCGACGGCAAATACAACGACGTGGGATGGAACTGGACGAATTCCATGTCCGTCAGCATGGCGCCGGCTCTCAGTGCCATAGCCATGCCATCGCCGGTCGCATTGCCTGGATTGGTCGTCCGCGCATAGACCTGGCCCGCACCGCCGGTCGAGAGCACGACGGCGCCCGCGGCCAAGACCGTTCGCTCGCCGGTCAGTTCGTTCAATACGACGGCCCCGCAACAACGGCCGTTCTGCACGACGAGATCCGCCGTAAACCGCCGATCGAGCCGTTGAATCCGTGGTTGTCGGGATACGTACGCCATGAGCGCCCGGACCATCTCGTTGCCCGTGGCATCCCCCCGAGCCCGCAGAATCCGGCTCCGGCTATGAGCGGCCTCCCGGGTGAAGGCAAACCGCTTGCCGATCTTGTCGAACTTGGCGCCCCACGAAATTAATTCCTGGATCCGTTCGGGGCCTTCTTCGACGAGTACCCGCACGGCTTCCCGGCGACAGAGTCCGTGACCGGCTTTGAGAGTGTCGGCAAGGTGGATGGCGACGTCGTCCTCCTCGCTCAAGGCCACTGCGACACCGCCCTGGGCATACATCGAATTGCTCTCGAGGGGCTGCCCCTTGGTCAACATCAGGACACGGCCGGCGCGACCGAGCTCGATAGCGGCACGGAGACCGGCCACGCCGCTCCCCACGACGAGAAAATCTGTTTCGATCTTGGCCGCGGTTGGCTTCATAAGTTTATCGGGCGGGGGTGCCACGCGCCGGTTCTTCAGCTTGGCTGACTCGGCCGACCATGCCGAACGGCAGGTCCCCTTGGACATCACGCAAAAGGATCGACTGGGTGCCGACCCACCCCAAACGCGCGTGCCCTCGTTGACGTGTCCCGGTCTCGGTCGAATTGCGTTTCCATTGGCCCTGCCAATGGACGAACACATCGATATTGTCGCCGTCGATCAGGATGCGATCCATGGCAAATTCCAAGTGGATCTCGCGAAAATTTTCGAAATCACCTTCGATATCCCGCTGCAGTTGATCCAGGATACCGGAGGGCAAACACAGGGCGTCGAAGGCGCTTCGATCTCGTTCGACGTAGGACTTACGCAGCGACTCGACTGCTTTGTCGATGCGAAGCAGACGATCGTGATCATCTTTGTACTGGATGGTCTTACCGGAGCAACCCACGGCAAGTACGAGAGCCAAACACAGGAGCGACGGGGTGAGGGCATTGAACGCACGTATGAGTCGTGAACGCATAGCGCAGTATAGGAAGAGCCTTCAAAAGAGGTCAAGAAGTGTCGGCCGTGCGGATCATGGCTTGCTTTTTGGCCAGAAAGTCACTAGACTCCCGCGCGTAGTTTTAGGAGATTGATTGTATGGCGAGTGTCCTGAAGAAGCGCCGCAAGAAGATGCGCAAGCACAAGTACAAGAAGTTGCGCCGGCGCCAAAAGTTCTTGCGACGCAAGAGCTGAGCCGTTGGCGACATAACGTACGGAGGGATCCGTGCCCGAGGGAAAAAAAGTTCGCATTCGCGTTCGTACGGTGAACTGTACCTACGTCGGGGACTTCCTCATACCGCCGATGCGCAACCGCGTCTCCGATGCCATTAACGAGGAGCAGCGGTTGTTCATTAGCCTGACCGATGTCATGATCAATGACAAGGAGCGGTCGGACTTTGTCGCCATCAATAAGAACTTGATCGAGTCGATCGCGCAGCTGTAACCTCCCGCCTTCCCGCAGCCAGGACCCGCACCAGCAGAGTTGATCGATGCCGTCAGGCGCACAACCCCCGGATAGGCCTCCGGGAAGGAGCGTTTCGAGTCTCTATGTTCCCATTTAAGCGGTTCCTCCCCTTTCTGCGGCCCTACTTTCCCAAAATGGCGGCCGCCGCCCTCATGGTCATGGCCGTGGCTGCAGTCAATCTTGCGTTGCTGCGACTCGCCGGGACACTCTGGGACGTCATCACGGTCCAGCGCGACCAGCAGCGCATGACCGACATGATCTTGCTGTTTCTCGGCCTCGTCATTCTCCAGGGCCTGTGCTCCATGGGGCACAGCTACCTCACGACTTGGATCTCCCAGCGTGTGGTGGCGGACTTTCGAACCCACTTGTTCGCCCATCTGCAGACGTTGTCGGTGAATTTCTTTGCGAAGCGCCGCACCGGTGAATTGATGTCGCGACTCATGAACGACGTCACGGTGATCCAGAACGTCCTGACCGATACTCCGATCGATTCCGCCAAACAGATCGTGACCTTCCTCGGAGGCACGGGGTTCTTGCTGGCCATGAACTGGCAGCTATGTCTCCTCATCCTCATCCTGCTCCCCCTGCTCGTGGTGGTGGCCAAATTGTTCGGTCGGCGCCTACGCGCCCTCTCCACGACCATCCAAGATCAGGCCGCCTCGGTAAGCACGTTGGTCGAGGAAGTCATCGCCGGTATTCGAGTCGTCAAATCCTTCGTGCAGACCAAACGGGAAGAAGCGCGCTTCACGTCGCAGGTCCAAACGTCGTTGGATCTGTCGCTGCGCCGAGCTGCCGTCATGGCACTGTTTGTACCGACCATCACCTTCGTCACTTTCGCCGCCGCAGCGTCCGTCCTCTGGTACGGAGGCCGACAAGTTATCGACGGCACCGTTTCGCCCGGAGATCTCTTCGCGTTCGTCTTGTTCGCCGGCATCCTGATCGGGCCGTTCGGCTCGGCCGCGCGGGTCTTCGCGCAAATCAAGGAAGCACAAGGCGCCATGCAGCGCGTCTTTGAAATTTTGGATACGGTTCCCGAAGTGGCCGACGCCCCGGACGCCGTCGAATTACCGCCGGTCCAAGGCCACATCCGCGCGGAGGATCTTGGATTTTCCTATGATCCCCGACAACCGGTCCTGACCGACGTCTCCTTCGAGGCGAAGCCCGGCGAGTTGATCGCGATCGTCGGCCCGACCGGCTCCGGCAAGACCACCATCATCAACCTCTTGCACCGGTTCTACGACCCAACGGTCGGCCGCTTGACCATCGACGGACACGATCTTCGGCAGGTTCGCCTCGACAGCCTGTACCGGCAGGTCGCCCTGGTCCCGCAGGAAACCATTCTGTTCGGTGGAACGATTCGGGATAACATTCGATATGGACGCGAAACGGCAACGGAAGATGAGGTGATTGCCGCAAGCCGGGCAGCTCATGCGCACGAGTTCATCGTCGGGTTTCCCGATCGATACGATACCATCGTGGGCGAAAAGGGCATCAATCTCTCGGGCGGGCAACGCCAGCGAGTCGCTATCGCGCGGGCCATTCTAAAAAACCCCCGCGTGCTCCTGCTCGACGAAGCCACCTCGGCGCTCGACACCGAATCCGAACGGCTCGTGCAGGAAGCCCTAGAGCAGCTGATGGTCAACCGCACCACGTTCGTCGTCGCGCACCGACTCAGCACCATCCAGCGCGCTGACCGAATCCTCGTCATGAACAAAGGAAAGCTCGTGGAGTCGGGTACCCATGCCTCCCTGCTCGACCAGCGGGGCCTCTACCACTACCTGTACACGCTTCGACTGACGGAGATGCCGACATGAAACGCGGGACCGGCAAGAAGGGCTCCCACGATGCGCGCCAGATGTGGTCGGGAGTTATGGGCTGCCTGCTTGCCACCCTCGGCCTTGTCGGACCGGCGCAAGCCGAGCCGCCCTTGCCGCGGCCCGATCACATTGTCATCGTCATCGAAGAAAACCACTCGTACGCGCAAATCGTCGGCTCGTCGGCCGCGCCCTACTTGAACAGCCTGATCGCACAGGGCGCCCTGTTGACGAACTCCTATGGCGTCACCCATCCGAGCCAACCGAACTATCTGGCCCTCTTTGCCGGATCAACTGAAGGCATCCTCAGCAATAATTGTCCGATTAGTCTGACCGTGCCGAACCTCCGAAGTGCACTTGCGCAGGTCGGACGCACATTCACGGGGTATTCGGAGGATCTTCCCGCGGCGGGATCAACGGACTGCGTCGTCGCCTCGTACGTGCGGAAACACAATCCTTGGGTCAACTGGCAGGGCGCGCCGATTCATAATGTCCTGCCGAGCGAAAACCGAGCCTGGACCGACTTTCCGACCAACTTCGACACATTGCCGACCGTGAGCATCGTCGTGCCGAACCAACGCAACGACATGCACGATGGCGCCGACCCACAGCGGATCACCGAGGGTGACAGCTGGATCCAGGCCCGCTTGGCTTCCTACGTCCGATGGGCACAGTCACACAACAGCCTGTTGATCGTCACCTGGGATGAGGATAACGGAAAATCCGATAACCACATTCCGACGATCCTCGTCGGCCCAATGGTGCGACCGGGACAATACGGTGAGAAGACGGATCATTACGGCCTCCTGCGCACGATCCTGGAAATGTACGGAGCCAAAGCGATCGGGCTCAGCCAGCAAGCCTCTCCGATTCGGTCCCCCTGGAAGCCGCCCTCACCCTAGCCGCACCGTTTGCTTGCTGCGGCCTCGAAGCCAGCCTTTCCACAGTTCGACTAGCAGAAAGGGCGCGAGGCTCGCGCCCATCGTCACCCACCAACCTACCCAAGACATCGTGACGGCTTTGAAGATGCCTCGACTCCACGGCCACGCCAACAACAGAACTTGGAACGACGCGGATAACACGACTGCGGCCAACAGCGCCCGATTGGTCGAAACCCCGAGCTGAAAGAGCGAGTAGCGCTCATGCCGGCAGCTGAACGCATGGAACAGTTGCATGAGCACCAACGTCGTAAAGGCCATGGTTCGCGCTTCGGACGATTCACCGTCGCCCGTCGACCAGAAGAGCCCGAAGACTGTGAGCGTTGCCCCAGCCATCATTACACCCTGCACCCCCACGGTCATCAGCCGCGAGCGGTCAAGCAAGGCCGCTCGTGGGTCGCGAGGCGGCCGCCGCATCACATCAGGGTCGGCAGGATCGACCGCCAAGGCGAGCGCGGGCAATCCATCGGTCACGAGGTTGATCCAGAGAATTTGAATCGGCAGCAGCGGCAGGGGCCACCCGAACAGCGAACTTCCGAGCATGACCAACACTTCGCTGAGGTTGCAGGACAACAGATAATGAACGGACTTTCGAATGTTGTCGAAGATCCCTCGTCCCTCTTCAACCGCCGATGCAATCGATGCGAAATTGTCGTCGGTCACCACCATGTCGGCTGCTTCCTTCGTCACATCCGTTCCGGTCAGACCCATTGCCACTCCAATGTCGGCCTCGCGGACCGCCGGGGCATCATTGACCCCATCACCCGTCATCGCGACTACCGCTCCCTGGCTGCGCCAGGCCTTGACGATGCGCAACTTGTGCTCAGCCGACACGCGCGCATACACACTGATCGTCTGCACGCGGGCCGCCAGTTCCTCGTCCGAAAGTTTGTCGAGGGCAAGTCCGGACAAAGCCTGGATCGGTTCCTCCCCCAACCGGGCCTCACGGGCAATGGCCAGGGCCGTGTCCTGATGGTCTCCGGTGATCATGACGGTCCGTATGCCAGCCGCACGGCAACGAGCCACCGCCGCCATGGCCTCAGGCCGGAGCGGATCCTTCATTGCCTCAAGGCCGATAAACCGCAGGCCGCGCTCGACATACTGCACATCGCGCAAGTCTTCGGCATCCTCCACCGTTCGGCACGCCACCGCCACGACGCGCAAGGCCCGCCGGGCGAACGCGTCGTTGGCCGCGAGGATCGCGGTGCTGACTGCCGCGGACAACGCCCTCGTTTCGCCACGGACGGTGGTGTACTCGCGACACCGCTTCAGCAACACGTCCGGTGCGCCTTTGACGTAAGCGACGATGCCACGTTCAGAGCGCCGCACGACGGTCATCATCTTTCGTTCCGAATCGAACGGAAACTCTTCCACGAAGGTGGACTCCCGTTCGAGCGCCTCCTTATGCCAGCCGGCCTTAGCTGCCGCAACCAGCAAGGCGCCCTCAGTCGGATCCCCCACGACACTCCAGAGACCGTCGCTCTGCCTGAGCGAAGCGCCGTTGCAGAGCACCGCAGCCGCCAAGAGTTCACTTAGTGCACCGCCGGAGCGAGACGGAGATTCCTGCCGAGATCCAGCCCGCATCTCATGCTCTCCTTCGACCTCAACCTCGGCCTGCTCTACGATTTCACCTTCCGGCGCATAACCCTCGCCGGTAACGTGAAACGTTCGGCCATCGACGTACAGTGCGGTGACGGTCATCTCGTTCTTCGTGAGGGTTCCCGTCTTATCCGAACAGATGACGGTCGCTGCCCCCAAGGTTTCCACTGCCGGCAGGCGCCGAATCAGCGCGTGGCGACGGACCATCCGCGTCACGCCGAACGCCAACGTCATAGTCACGATTGCGGGCAATCCTTCGGGAATGGCGGCCACCGCAAGACTGACCGCCGTCAGAAACATCGCCATCGGCGGTTCTCCGCGCCACAATCCCAGGAGAAACACCACCGACACGATCCCCAATGAGAGAAGCAGCAACAGATGGCCGAAGTGTTCCAGCCGGCGCTGCAAGGGCGTCGGTTCGACCGTCGCAGTGGTCATGAGAGATGCGATCCGCCCGAGTTCCGTGCCGGTACCGGTCGACACCACCACGGCCCGCCCCTTGCCCGCCGTCACGGTCGTGCCCAGAAACAGCATGTTGCGCCGGTCGGCCAGGGGCAGCTGGTCCTGCGACAGGAACTCACTCTGCTTCTCAACCGGCGTGGACTCGCCGGTCAGGGCGGACTCCTGCGTGCGCAGGCCATGCGCGTAGAGCAGGCGCAGGTCGGCCGGCACCCGATCGCCGGCCTCGACAGTGACGATATCGCCCGGTACGAGCTCGCGCGAGGGCAGCGCGCGCCAAACGCCATCACGCAAAACCCGCGCGTAGGTGACCGCCAGGGTTTTGAGGGCCGCGAGCGAACGCTCAGCCCGATACTCTTGAACAAAACCCAAGAGGGCGTTGAGGAAGACGATCGCCAAAATGGCCACGGCATCGAGCCATTCGCCGAGCAGGCCGGAAATGACCGAAGCGCCGATCAGCACCCAGATCATGACTGTGGCGAATTGTGCGGCAAAGAGGACCCAGGGGGAGGCAGGTGGGACTTCCGGTAACTCGTTTGGCCCTCGGTCTGCCAGACGCCGATCCGCTTCCGGCGAGGTGAGCCCATCACCCAGCGAGACCTGGAGGCGGCGGGCAAGCGACTCCAGGGACTCCGTGTACCAGCACTCGGTTGTTCCCTGAGCAGAATCTACCATCCGCCTGTCACCCAAGCCCTAACCCTGCGGCAGCACAGCATCTTTCCGAGGCCTCTCTCGAGGAACCTTCCTCGTCAGACGACAAATCGGACCCCGAGACCCGCCCCAAGACTCAACCATGGAAGAAACCGACCGATAATGCGTTAGCAGCATCGCACGGATGGAAGCTCGGTCGGCCCGATGGGAAATTTCGGCCGAGTCATGGTAGCACAAGGATGATCTGCTAGAATTAGGATTGTATGGCACGCGCACACTGGTCCTCACCAAATCCGATGCCCCACCATCTCCGTCAGAATCTGCAGGAACTCCGGCACGGCCTCCTCGGGCTCCACAAGGCGCTCATCGTCTCCGAGCAGCTGACGTATGAACGAATCTACGGACGCATCGCCTCCGCTGGGGAACTGCTGCAATTGGTAATGAATGATCCCTGGTTCGCGTGGCTGCACCCACTCTCGCACCTCGTCGTCCGCATCGACGTCGCGCTCGAAGAGCAGGAAGACTCGTCCATTGAAGTGGCCCAGGGACTCCTGTCCGAAACCAGAACCCTGCTTCAACCCTCAACCGAGGGCGACGGATTCGAGCGGAGCTACTACGAAGCGCTGCAGCGGACACCCGACGTGGTCTTGGCCCATGCAAGCGTGAAGAAACTGATCTCGAGTGCCCTGACCTCAGCGGCCGCCTGACGGCCGACCTCCCACCATACTCTCGCGGCTATCCCCTCGACTGGTTCGGACCGGCTCGCATCCGGCTGTGTTTTGGTCAGGATTCATCGGCCAGGACCGGCCGTCCAGGCAGGAAGGTAACAGGACGGCCGAACCTACGTAGCCCGTTTGTCGCGAATCAACTCCTGAACCGGATAGCCGAGTCCCCTGGCATAGTCCACCAATCGGTCATACACTGCCTCGTCGAGATCGGGCTCCCTGGCAAGAATCCACAGGAACCGTCGGTCGGGCGTTCCAACCAGGGCAACGCGATAGTCGCTATCCAGCGATAGAATCCAATAGTTGCCGTCTCGGGACGGGCTATCCAACCGCGCGAACCAGTTGTCGAACGTCACGCTCAGTCTTGCCTTGCTGTCCGCCGCCACCACCGTCGCCACACCTTCCGCCGAGTGAACCTCGCCGCTCTCGGTTACGCATTCGTTGTGCACGCCGATCCGTCCGTCCGGCAACAAACTATAGCGAGCCTTGGAATCCCGGCAGTGGCGCTGGAACCACATCGGCAACCGAGCAATCTCATACCACTCCCCCACATACCGCGCGAGATCGACGGACGGCACGGTCGGAGGCGGTTCACTGGGCACCGTGGCACAACTCCATCCCACGGTGCCGGCAAGCAGGATAACGAGCGAACGCAGCACGAAGGCCGATCTCACGCTCCTGCGCCCCTCCTGCTCGAACATGACCGAAGTCGTTGGTATACCGGCCATCACTTCCTTCATGGCATCACGGATTAGAACAATGGATGGTGCGGCGAGGAAGAGAACGGCGCAGCTGTGGGGGCGTCCCCCTTGTTGCCCAAGAACCGCCATCCCCCATCCTGTTCTTTGACGAGAAAATGCACTTCCTGAAACCAGCTGTCGAGCGTCACCCGTTTCTTGGTTCCCATCTCGGTCCCATACAGTCCGCCGGTGCAGGTCACCTCGACCCTGAGATCCTTTCCCTCACCCGCCACCTTCATCGCCGAGAAGAGATGCGTGGACGACAAATCTCGATAATGCTCGAAGACCTCGCCCCAAATCCGATGGACAGAATCGACGCGCAACCCGTGGTAGTTGTAGGCAGGGGCATAAAACTCCATCAGGCTTGGAAGATCCTGGCGCTGCAGCGCCCGTTCAGCCCGATCGAATGCAGCCAGAATCCCCTGCACCGTCGGGTCGGCCCGGATCGCCGCAGGATCCATGAGTGTGGTCGTCCGCTGGACCACCGTCATGTCCGGCAGAATCTGGACTACCGCCTCTGAAGGACGGCCCGTCACAAGCGCCCCGGTACACAGTAAACCCGCGATCAGTACAGATCCTCCTCCACGACCGAGTGGATGGGAGAACCAGCCGCAATGCTTCTTGATGCCCATCCAGGTTCCTCCTGTCCCCCAAGGTGCATGATGTTAGAAATCCAACTCTGCCATCTTCCGGTGGAATCGCGACACGACGTTCGGATCCGGCGTCAATCGCACACCGGCGGCTTCCTTCCCGGCATAGGGCAACAAATTCAGCACGTGGCGCAGACTTTCCAGCCGCGCGGCCTGTTTATCGTTAGCCTTCACGATAATCCACGGGCTGAAAGTCGTATGGGTCTTGCTGAACATCTCCTCCTTGTAGCGCGTATAGGCCTCCCACAATTCCTGGGCCTTTTCGTCCACCGGACTCAGCTTCCATTGCTTGAGCGGGTTCTTTCGTCTGGCTTCGAAGCGGCTCAGCTGCTCTTCCTTGGAGATGGAGAACCAGAACTTGATGATCGTGACCCCATCCTCATACAACATATGCTCGAACTCCGGGACCTGCTGGAGAAAGCGCTGGTATTCCTTCTTGCTGCAAAACCCATTGACCGGCTCCACAACCGCGCGGTTGTACCAACTGCGATCGAAGAAGACGATTTCACCGGCATTCGGCAATTGCCGGATATAGCGTTGGAAATACCACTGCCCGCGCTCCTCGTCCGTGGGTTTCGGCAATGCGACGACCCGCATTGCGCGCGGGTTAAGGTGCTCCGTGAACCGTCGAATCGTCCCGCCCTTGCCTGCCGCATCCCGGCCCTCGACCAAAATGGCGATGCGTTTACCATCGCTTTGGATCCACCGCTGTAACTTCACCAATTCGATTTGAAGGAGGCGAAGCTCTTCCTCATAGCGAAGCGTGGCAAGAACCTCGTCGAGATTGACCGCCTGCGAGCGGAGGAGTTGAAGCAGCCCCCGCCGCGTATTCACTCGACGAAGATCCTCCATCGCCAGCTGATCCGACGACAACCGCTTCGGAGAGGGGGGCGCAGACGGCGCGTCATCCGCAAGATGTCCGTTCCCCTCGACAATCACCTGCGCTGCCTCAAGTGGCTCGGGCGAGGGTTGCCCCTGTTTCCCAGTGCCGACCCTACCCTTTTCCTCCCGCACGTCTTTGCTCCCCATAGCTCCTCCCCCTTGGCGTCCCACTTTCATTCCTTATGACACAACACGCTCACTACCATTGTCTCAACAATCGACGAGATGGACAAACAGATCCGCTCTTCTACAATGCAAACCAGGTACCCATCCGATGCAAGCACCGATCGGAGCCCCACCGCCAGGCGTAAGATATTTCATAGAGTTATGCACGCGCGAATCCTTGTAATCGACAAAAATGCAGCGGACCAGGACTGAAATACCCCAGTGCTCCAGGAACGCCTGTGGCAGGAGGCATCAGGGTTTCAAATTCTCGCATTTCCTTTGGACCGATAAACCAGCGGGGTACACTCAAGCAGCAGGCTTACCTCCCGTAAGCCTCGGAAGGATCGACTCGGATGCAGCGGAAGCGCTCACATAAGACCCTCTGCATCGGCGGGTTGCCGGTATGGAAGACCATTTTCTGTCTCATGCCCATCTTGCTTATCAGCCCCCCGGCAGGAGGGGTCGAGCCGGCGAAGCAAACAACCACCGTCGCCCTTGCGGATAAATCTTGGGGACTTGTCTTTGATGGAACCGGATACAAAGTGCAGGTCGACGGCGTCAAACCGGACGGGCGGCGCTACTTCTTTGCAACCAACCCCGCGACACTCGTCAGTATCTCCATCACAATGGAAGCGGTCCCTCAACAGGCAACAGCTGAAGGCTGTCGTCTCCATCTTGAACGTGTCACCCAGACCCCCTTCGCCAAACTGAGTCCAAGCGTCACCAGGTCCGAGGTCCGGCACCTTGCGATCATCGAATACCTCATTCCTGAGGCGGGGGGCCAACGGATCGACCAGTTGAACCTGATCGCCTGTACCGGCCATGATCAGATCTATGCGGATATTCACCTCTCGAAGTTGCGATTTCAGCCAGGTGACGAGGCTCTCCTCAGAGCCGCACTTGAACGAATTCAGCTGACCTCCACCACGGCGCCGACGAGTCTGCAACTGTTTCAGGCCGGAAGCGCGCCCTATCTCCACGGAGACTACCGCCGAGCGATCCCACACTACGAACGCGCGTTGGCCACCGAGCGAGCAACTCCGTCATTGCCACCCGACCTGTGGCGGCTGTTGATTGAGAACTTGGGTACGGCCTACAACCTCACCGACAACCCCACTGAAGCCCGGGCTATCTTTGAATACGGCGTGATGCAGGATCCCACCTTTGCTCCGTTTCACTACCATCTCGCCTGCACCTATGCGGACTTGCGGGACCCGGCCAATGCACTCCAGTCCCTCCGAGCCGCCTTCCGATTTCGGGCAGGCCAGCCCGCCGGTGCAACGCTTCCTGATCCTCGATACGAACGCTCATTCCGCACGCTGATGAACGATCCCGACTTCGCCCGATCCGTGGAATCGCTGTTCGCCACCCCAAGCTGATATCCTAGCTCCGCTCCCTCCCGGCTTGCCCGGAACCACCTCGAAGCCCCTCACAATTCTGTTGATATTTCGAACACTTGCAATAGGCAGCGCTCCGGGGGCGCTCCCGTCACGCTGTGCTCGATCACGCGCCTTCGACGCGAGGCCCGATGATTCTCCGGCCCCTCCTCGGAGGTACTGCCTCCGTGTCTGTTGAAACAGCAACCTTCTTGATAAGGTATTGCACAGTCGAATGTCAGAGGGAGGCTTTCATGTCGAAGCGCATTTCTGCCAGGGTCAAAGTCAATCGGCCGATCACCGTGCACAGCATTCGCGGAATCAGCCAAGGCACGCTCCTGGATCTTTGTCCCAATGGGGGCCGTATCGGTCAGACCGGAGCCAACGTGCACTCCGGGATGCGAGTCACATTGAGCATCCTTCTGCCGGACTCAACTGAGCCGGTTGAAATCCGGCATGCCGTGGTGTCTTGGACAACCCTCCACGAGTTCGGTGTGCAGTTTTCCAAAACCTCGCCCGACATGCTCAAACGCATCAACCAGGTATATCAACTCTTGCTGGAAGCCCAAACACCGGAGGAGCCCGAACGTGTCATTTCCCTGCCCGGGCTTGCCTTGAGGCCCTAACCGGACCCACAGGCCCCCTCCACCAACCCTCGACATCCCGATGTCCCCTCACCACACCACGCACGGCAGGCCGAAACCGCTCGGCCTGCCGCAGCCGCGCAGACCTCCAGTTCACCGTCGGATAAGATGGAACAAGACAGAAATGAGTGTCAGGCGGAGGAATAGGTAGACGTTATTAGTCTGTCGGCCGGCCTGGCGGAAGCAGTTCCGTGACCTTGTCGATCAGGGCTTGCGGGAGAAAAGGCTTTTGCAGGTAGGCGGCCTTTGCGTCCAATCCCTGCGAGTGCAGCATGTCCGCCGAGTAACCGGAAATAAACATCACCTTCAACTGCGGCACCATGGCCTTGGCACCCTCGACCAGGACAGTCACCTTCATTCTCGGCAAAATCACGTCGGTGATGAGGAGGTCGCAACCGCCTTTTCGAAGTTGCAGCATTTGCAATGCCTCCACGCCGTCGGCGGCAGCCAACACTTCATAGCCTTGATCGCGAAGAATCGCGGCCATGAGCCGGCGGATGCCCTCGTCGTCCTCCACGAGCAGAATGCTCGCACGGCTGATCGGCTGCAATCTTGCGGCTGGTGCGGCTTCCACTTCTTGCCCCTGCTTGGTCACTCGCGGCAACATCACGCTAAAACGCGTTCCACGATTCGGCCGGCTCGACACATCGATATATCCGCGGCATTGCTTGACGATACCATACACCGTCGCGAGGCCTAATCCGGTCCCCTTCCCCGGCTCCTTCGTGCTGAAAAACGGCTCAAAGATGTGCGGCAAGGTCTCGGCATCGATGCCACAACCGGAATCCTCGACCACGATCTTCACATAGGGACCCGGAACGGCGCCGGGATGAGCACTCGCATAGGCCTCATCCAGCTCCACATTTCCGGTTTCAATCGTCAAAATGCCCCCCTCGGGCATTGCATCACGCGCATTGATTGCCAGATTCAACAGGATCTGCTCGATCTGCACCGGATCGCCTAACACATGCCCGGCCTCGGGATGCAACACAATGACGGTTTGAATCTGCTCCCCGATCAAGCGCCGGAGAATATCTTCCATCTCACGAATCAACACATTCGGATTCAACTCCCGTTGTTCCAACACATCCCGCCGGCTAAACGTCAGCAGCTTCTTTGTCAACGCCGCCGCCCGGGAGCCGGCCTGGGCGATGAGTTCGATCTCCTGCCGACAGGGATGCCCGGCCAACTGCTGCATCACCCGCTGGGCATGGCCGATCACGACCATCAGCAGATTATTGAAATCATGTGCGATGCCGCCGGCCAGCCGTCCGAGGGCTTCCATCTTCTGTGATTGACGTAAGCTGAGCTCCGCCCGCTTGTGCTCGGTAATATCCGTAATGGTTTCGATCACGTGCACGCGACCGTCCGTTGTGGTCGCCTTGGACCAGTGCACGAGCACAAACTTGTTGTCTGGAAGCGCAACCTCCTGCGACACCACGCCGTCCTGCGTCAGAGCCTCCGGCATCCGACAAAACCGACAAGGCGACGATTCATTGGCAATTTTCCCATAACAGGTGGAGCCGGAAATATCCCCAAAATGCCGTTGCCCTGTCTGGTTCTGAAACTGCACCTGATGTGTGGCGGGATCAATGACGGAGACGATGACCGGCTGCGAATTCAGCAGCGTGGGGACATCGTACTGGAGATTGGGAATGGGCCGCGAGCCATGCGCCATGAAAGTCCTCGTAGCGAGCCCCGCCGGCAAGTAACACAGAGGCTACTATTCTTCTACACCATCGGATGCCAGAGTCAAGGTCTTGCTGGAATGCCCGACCCGTCCGCAGTGCCGTCTTGCAAGCCATCCATCAATTGATTACTGTGCGGAAAGAGATCCTAGAACCAAACCCGCGTACGAGCACGCCGAACCACGAATCCCACAAGCCATTCAATGATTTGCATTCCGCCGTCACGATGTAGGCCCGGATGGGCCATCGCTCTGCTGTTGAACTTCGTTACATGGATCCCCGCATGGGCCGACGAGATCGACATGGTCAACGGCGATCGTCTCACGGGCACCGTGATGAAGATGGAGGATCGCGTCCTCACCTTCCAAACCGAATATGGAGGGGAGTTGAAACTCGATTGGCTCAAAGTCCAGCGCCTGCGGACCGACAGCCCCATGCGGATTTGGCTGCCCCGAGAATCTCAAGACGTGGTGCGGGAATTTTTTCTCGGCGCGACCGACCCGAAGGAAGTGACGGAACTGGGCCCTGACGGCGAGATCCCGCTGCCGGACATCACCGCGATCAATCTGGAACCGCTTCGACTCACCGGCACGATGTCGGTGGGTGGCAATACGGCGTCGGGTAACAGCAGCACCAAGGCGTTCAACAGCGCCGTTCGGATGACGCTCCACGCCCACCGCCAACGCTTCTTGTTGGAAGGCAAATACAATTATGGGCAAGCGGGCGAGCAGGTGACCGCGAGAAATTCGCTGGCCAACTTGAAGCATGACTTCTTCCTGAGCAAAAAGGTATTCGTCGAAACCTTCGGCATGCTGGAAAAAGACACGCTGCAGAACTTGCAACTGCGGAGCACCATCGGAAGCGGTCTCGGGTATCAGTTCTACGACAGCGCCCAAACCACCCTGTCGATTGCGCTCGGTCTCGCCCACGTCGACGAACATTTCACGACCAGCCCAGGCACCCGCACCCCATCCAGCCGCTGGAACCTGCGGTGGGAACATACGCTCCTGCCGGACCGGGTCAAGGTATTCCATCGGCACGAAGGATTTTGGGACTTGGACGGGGGCAATGCCATCCGCGTAAACGCGGACCAGGGGCTGCGTGTGACAGTCTACAAAAATTTGTTCATTAATATGGAATACGACCTGCGCCTCAACACGCAACCGGCACCAGGGCGTCAACAGGTCGACCAATCGTACATCTTCGGCGTGGGCTACGAGATCCGGTAGGCTGGGACAACCCTGAATCGGCGTGGCTACACAAACTCCGGCGCGTGCTCACGCGTCGCTTCCCGCTCCGCCAACCACCCATAGAGCGCCGGCAACACAACCAGCGTCAGCGCCGTCGACGTGAACAATCCTCCCACCACCACGGTCGCCAGCGGCCGTTGCACCTCCGCGCCGATCCCCTGCGCCACGGCAAGAGGAAGCAACCCCAGCAGGGTCGTCATCATCGTCATCACAACCGGCCTCAATCTGAGGACACACCCCGTCATAATGGCCTGCTCCGGAGATCGCCCTTCGTTGCGCAATTGGTTGATATAGGACACGAGCACGATCCCGTTTCCAACGGCCAGCCCGAATAACTCGATGAATCCGATAGAGGCCGGCACGCTGAGATACTGCCCGCTCAGCCACAAGGACACGACGCCGCCGATCAGGGCGAACGGCAGGTTCAACATGATCAAGGTTGCATACCGCAGCGAGTGAAAGGCCCAGAATAAGAGAAAAAAGACGGAGGCCAGCGTGATCGGCACCACGATCAAGAGGCGCGCGTTCGCCCGCTCCATGTTTTCGAACGCGCCGCCCCAGGTGACGGTGTACCCCTCGGGAAGCCCCAGGGCGCCTGCCAGGCGCCGACGCCCTTCATCCACCACCCCGCCGATGTCCCGCCCGACCACATTGAACCCGATATAGATACGCCGCTTCACTTGTTCACGACTGATCCGTGCTGGGCCCTCCCGCATTTCGATATTGGCCAACTGGCTCAGTGGAATGGCGGCGCCCGAAGCGGAACGCACACGAATATCGCCGATGGCTGCCACGTTGTTGCGCGCAGCCTCGGGAAACCGCAGCACCAACTGAAACCGCCGCTCCCCTTCGTATACGGTGGTCGCTACCCGCCCGCCGATTGCCGTCGTCACGAGATCCTGCACATCCGACACGTTGATCCCGAAACGTGCGATCTTCTCCCGGTCGACGTCCACCGTGAGGTACGGCTGGCCGGCGACCTGCTCAACCTTCACGTCCTTCACACCCTCGATCGTCTTCATCAAATCGGCGATCTCCTCGGCCTTGTGATAGAGCACATCGAGGTCGTCGCCGAACAGTTTGATCGCGCATTCCGTGCGAATACCCGAGATCAACTCGTCCACCCGCTCCTGAATCGGCTGGCTCATGAGGACCGAGATCCCAGGGATTTCCACCAGCCGCCGGCGCACGGCGTCAACCAAGCCCGACTGCGAATGTGCCGTGGTCCAGGAAGATTTGGGGCGAAGCGTCACGATCGGATCGCTCTCATTCGGCTCCTCCGGATTGACTGCGATGTCGGGACGGCCGATCTTGCTCACGGCGGTACGGACTTCCGGAAACTCCCGCAGGACCTGATGCGCCCGTTTTTCGATCTCGATCGACTCCGACAGCGACACACTGGGCAACCGGACGATCTGCGGGGTCAAGGCGCCTTCCTCCAAAATCGGAATGAACTCCCGCCCGACGAACGGAAGCAATCCTGCACTGGCCGCCACGATCACGAGGGACGCTCCCAACACGGTGGCCCGATGGGCCAGCGCCCAAGCCAGGATCGGTTGGTACCGACGCTTCATCCAGGCCGTCAACCGCGTTTCTTCGGGATGGTCGCCTCGGAGCACGAGCGAAGCAAGAACCGGCGACAACGTCAGCGTCACGACGACCGACACCAGCAACGCAATGACCAGCGCATAGGCGAGCGGTGCGAACATTTTGCCTTCCATGCCATGAAGCGTCATCAGCGGCAGAAACACGACGCTGATGACCAGGATACCGAACAAGATGGGCCGCCCGACCTCCTTAGTCGCCTGTAAAATGACCTCAAGTTGCGAGCGTTGCTGTAGGCGGTTTTCGGACAAATGGCGATAGACGTTCTCCACCACCACCAACGATCCATCCGCGATTTCGCCGATGGCAATGGCCAAGCCCCCGAGCGTCATGAGGTTGGCGGACAGGCCAAGGCGCTGCATGGTCAGAAACGTAATCAGCGGGGTGACGAGCAAAGAAGCTGTAACGACGATGGCACTTCGCACATGGCCCAAAAAGAGAAAGAAGACCAGCGTCACCAGCACGATACCTTCGATCAGCGCATCCCGGACGGTATTGATCGCGGCGGTCACGAGCTCGATGCGATCGTAGAACGGCACCAGCGTCAGCCCGGTCGGCAGCAGCCCGTTGTGCGCAATCTCCTGCACCTTGGCCTTGACGGCCTGCACCACTTCCCTGGCGTTCCCACCGCGGAGCATCAGGACTGTGCCCGCGACGATTTCCCGCTCCCCATTGAGCAGCGCCGCACCGTGGCGGACAGCATGCCCGATCCGCACCTCCGCGACGTCCCGGACGAAAACCGGCACTCCGCCGACTTCCTTGACGACGATGCGTTCGATGTCGGGCAAGGTCTTGATCAGCCCCACCCCGCGGACGATCGCACGCTCGGCGTGCCGTTCCAACACGTTGCCGCCGGCATTGGCATTGTTGTTGCCGACGGCCTCATAGACCTCGTGCATGGTCAGGCCATACTTCCGCAGTTTCCCGGGGTCGACGAGCACTTGGTACTGCTTCACGAAGCCGCCGAGGCCGTTCACATCAATCACGCCGGGCACACCCTTCAGAAGCGGCCGAAGCACCCAATCCTGCACCGTCCGCTGTTCGGTCAGCATCCTCTCGATCTGCGATGGATCGGCCGACTGCCTGGGTTGCTCCTCGAGGTAGTACTGGTAGACCTCCCCAAGGCCGGTTGTCACGGGAGCCAGGACCGGATCGATGCCTTGCGGCAACCGCTCCTTGACGGCCATCAAACGTTCCAGCACCAGTTGCCGGGCAAAGTAGACGTCCACGTCATCGGCAAACACCACTGTCACCTGAGACAGGGCGAACTTGGATAACGAGCGAATTTCCGTCAATCCGGGCAAGCCGGTCATCTGGAGTTCGATGGGGTAGGTGATAAATCGTTCCACTTCGACCGGCGAGAGGCCTGGCGCATCCGCCAACACCTGCACCTGCACATTCGTGACGTCGGGATAGGCATCGATAGGAATGGATTGAAAAGTCGCGAGACCGGCCACGGCGCAGAGACAGAAGAGCCCGAGAACCAGAATGCGTTGACGCAGGGAAAATTCCAGCAGCGACGCGATCATGGAGTGGGCTCGATCTTGTGGATCTCCATCTCCGACTTCAAGGCGAATGCCCCCTTGACGACGATCTCTTCTCCCTCCCGTACCCCTCCGGCCACCACGACCTGGTCCTCTTGTTCATAGCCGGGCCGGACCAGGCGGGGTTCAAACTCCCCGGGAGTCTTCCGAACGAACAGAATCTGCCCGCCCTGGCCGTTCTGCAGCGCGGAGAGCGGAACGACAAGGGCATCGTCGCCGACCGTCGCAAAGACCCGAACCGTTGCAAACATCTCCGGCTTCAAGAGTCGATCCGGATTAGGCACCGTCACACGCACACGCATCGTCCGGGTGGCCGGGTCGAGCACGTCGCCGATATAGGTAATCGTGCCGGAGAAAATGGCATGGGGGTAAGCCGCCACGATCACCTCTACCCGCTGTTCGGGCCGAATGAACTGCACGTCTTTTTCCGGCACGTTCGCGACGACCCAGACATCGGAAAGATTCGCCACGGTAAAGAGCTTTTGCTGTGTTTCGACGACTTCCCCACGCGTGATATTGCGCATGATGACACGACCGGCAAAGGGCGCCCGCATCGGCACATCCGAATGGATGGTCTGCTCCCGTTCCAAGCGCTGCACTTCCTGACTGGGCACGCCGAGCAACTCCAGCCTATGGGCAGCCTCCCGCCATTCGGCCCGTACCGTCTTCATCTCCGCCTCACGCCGCTGCAATTCGGCCAGGCTGATCGCGCGATTCTGGTGAAGATCCTGGGCGCGCTCGTACGCCAGTTGCGCCTCATGGGCCTTCGCAGCCGCTTTCAGGTAGAGACCTTCGGCTTCGCCGAGATCGGCGCTGTGGAGCAGGGCCAGCAGTTCTCCCCGCTTCACGTCCTTCCCCACATCGACCACGACCTTGACCACTCGTCCGCGGATCAGGGTCGTCACCTCGGCAAGCTCATTCTCATTGGCTTGGACAGTGGCGGGGAACTCACGGCGAATCGGAAAGGTGATCTTCCTGACCGGCGCCACCTCGACGCCGGTCCGGGCCAATTCCTCTGCGGTCAATCGAACGACCCCGCCTGCCGCGCGCTGGGTCGGCGGCTGAACCGGGACGCTTGGAGACTCCCTGTCACAGCCAAGAATCCAAATTCCCCCCGCGAACAGCAGGAGGCCGAAAGTCTTGATTGAGCGGCAAAATCGGTCTACGCTAGATCGCATCATACGTTGCATCAATATGAAACAGATCCCGTTTGGATAGTATTGCCGAGGCCAACAAAGTACGTGTTCCCCTTAAGAAGAAGATACAGGAAAGCACCAGCTGTAGGCGACCGGCACAGACTGCCCAAAATTGTCACTCGATCCAGTTGTCCTATTTCGAACTATCTGACTAGACATTTCCTAGATGCGAGACAGTGATTTGTCGGTTTCCTATCGGTACGTACACGTATGATACTGAAAGGACCTGGAGAGAGCCCATGCATGCGAGTGTCATCATTCCCTACTTCAATGCCGCCGAAACCATCGGCGACCTGCTGCATTCGCTCACGAAGCAAGCATGGAGCCTCTCCTGGGAAGTCATTATCAGCGACAACGGCTCGACCGACGACCTCTCCTCAGCCCTCTCGTCCCTTCACCCGAACATTCCTCAACTACGCATCCTAGACGCAGGAGCCAAACGCTGCGCCTCTCACGCAAGAAACGCCGGCGTCGAAGCAGCCAAAGGCAATCTTCTCCTGTTCTGCGATGCCGATGATGTGCCCGGGCCCGGATGGTCCAACGCCATGATCGAAGCATTGAACCGGGACAGGTTTGTCGCCGCCAGACTTTCCTTCGATGCCCTCAACCCGCCGGCAATGACCAAGGCCCGCGGCACGACGCAGGTGGACGATCTTCAGAAATTCGACTTCCTTCCGTTTCCCCATGCTGGTGGGGGTACGTTGGGGGTGCGACGCGAGATCCACGAAGCCGTGGGGGGCTTTGACGAAACCATACCGATCGGCGAGGACATCGATTATTGCATCCGTGTTCAGCAGATGGGTGTGCCCCTACAGTTCGTGCCGCAGGCACAAGTGAATTATCGGCTGCCCTCATCCCTGCGCCAAGTCTATCGGCAGGCCAGGCGCTATGCGGAATATGAAGTGTACCTACAAGGCCGATACGGCCAGCAGGCTCAATCCATTGAATTGTGGCGCTGGCGCAAATACTTCGCAACCTGGCAGCATGTCCTCCTGCGGCTACCGAACCTCGCCCGTTCACCGGAAGGCCGGACTCAGCTTTTCTGGCGACTTGGCCGACAGATCGGCTTGCTCCGAGGAAGCATCCGTTTCCGAGATTACCCGATCATTACAGAATAGGCGGCAGCACCGCTCAGCGCACGACCAGCACCGAGCAGGTACTGTGCTGGATAACCTTGGTCGAGACGCTGCCGAGCAGAAACCGCGCCACCGCACCCAATCCCTTTGCGCCGGTCACAATCAAGTCGACCTTCTTCTTGTCGGCAATTTTGATGATCTCATCCGCAGGCTTGCCCAACCGGACGACTTCCTCGACGACATAGCCGGCCTTCACCAGCTTCTGTGCGGCTTGCTCGACGAGCCGCGCGCCGGCTTCCTTCACCTCGGGATA
This sequence comes from Nitrospiraceae bacterium, assembly GCA_019637075.1. Classification (NCBI taxonomy): domain Bacteria; kingdom Pseudomonadati; phylum Nitrospirota; class Nitrospiria; order Nitrospirales; family Nitrospiraceae; species Nitrospiraceae bacterium. The sequence goes on from JAHBWI010000002.1 coordinate 647,123, forward strand.
TTTCAAGAACGGCATGGCATGCGCGACGACCACCTCGATCGGCCCCTTCCCCCCGGCTTCCGCGTTGTCCGCCTGAAACTTCTTGAGGAGGAAGCGCAAGGCTTTATCCGAGGCCTTCGATCCGTCCGTCGCAAACAGAATCCTGTTGATGGGCCTGGGCTCCTCCTTCACGATCAACACCGAACAGGGTGCGTGGAGGGTCACCTGGGTAGAGACGCTCCCGAGCATGACTCGATCCAACGCATCCAGCCCCCGGCTACCCAGCACGACCAACCCGTCGCGGTGCGCAGCCCGTTTGAGAATCGTCGGACCGACCGCGCCGCGTTCCGCCACAACCTTGCCCTTGAGATTCAACTTCGCCAGTTGAGCCTCGGACTCGGTCACGGCCTTCTTCCCGCGCGCCTCGATCCGCTTGATCTCTTCCTGAATGAAGGGTTCGTTGCCGATCACCACCGGCTGGAACATGAACGGAGCCCGCAGCGCTTCCACGTCCAACACGTGGAGCACGGTGCAATCGCGCCTCTCCGCGAGGGGCAAACGGGCCACCCACTCGGTCGCCCACTGTCCGTATTTCGATCCGTCCGTCGCCACGAGAATTTTCATCGTCCTCGCCCTTTCATAATTGCTGCCATGCCTACTTATTCATCATCCAGCCGGACACTCTTGCCCAAGTGAGCTACCGGGAGGGGGCGCACCATCGGACCGACAGATCCTCAACGCTCACGCCCTCTCCGGCTCACCCTTCCCCATCCAGCCGATCCACCTTGACCTTCGACAGCAGCCGCTGCACATCCCTGAGACGACACAACTGATTCCCGGGCGCCAACGTCGCGGCCGTCCCGGAAGCCGTCGCAAATCTCGCGCAATCTTCAAGCGGCTTGCCTCCCGCGTGCATAAAGACGAAGCCCGCCACCGTCGAGTCGCCCGCCCCCACCGTGCTGCGCACCGTCACCTTGGGCGGTACGGCGCGGAACTGCTCCAAGCGATCGACCATGAGCAAGCCCGCCCGCCCACGCGAAACCATGACCACATCAATACCCTGTTGATTGAGCCGCGACGCCGCCTGCAGCAGCGCCCGTTCATTCCGAAGCGGCTTGGCTACCAGACGCTGCAGCTCGTTCACGTTCGGCTTCGTCGCGAAGGGTTTCGCCTGCAAACCGAAGCGAAGGGCCGTCCCGTCCGCATCCAGCACCGCCTTGGCGCCATGGTCCTGCACCAGCGTCACAATCTGCCGATAGGCGTCTGTCGGCACCCCGCGCGGCAGACTGCCGCTCATGACCACGTAGGCATGACGCAGATCGAGTACGTTGAGATGAGCGAGAAACGCCTGCCATTCCTCCGGTGCGATCGTGGGACCCTTGGCGTTCAGTACCGTCTGGGTTCTCGTACCGGTCGTCGTGACGATGACGTTCCGCCTGGTTTCTTGCTCAATCGGCGTGAAGTAGCACGTCACACCCTCGGCCTTCAGCAGATCCACCATCACGCGACCGTTGTGACCGCCGATGAAGCCGAGCGCCATACTCTCGCCGCCGAGTTGGCGGATGGCCCTCGACACATCGATCCCCTTACCGCCTGCATACAGAGTTTCAGTCAACACGCGGTTGGCATCGTCGACGCGAAACTCCTCGACTTCGAGAAAGTGATCCAGTGCCGGATTGAGCGTAATCGTATAGATCATCAGAAAAGAGCTTCGAGCCGATGGCTCATGGCTACCAACAGGAACGGGGCAGCCACGGAATGCTCGTTCCATACGCCATGCGCAATCAGCTCCATGTTCATGCGGTCCTTTGGGACGAGGCGTTTCTAAGGTACACGAACCAATAGACCGACGCTACCAACAGCGTTCCGCCGAGGAGGTTGCCGAGCGTGACCAGCGTGAGGTTGTAAAGAATCGCCGACAGCCCGATGGGCGACGCGCTCCCAGCGGTCAACGCCGCGCCCAGCGGCAGAAAGTACATGTTTGCGACCGAATGCTCCAGACCACAGGTCACGAAGGCTGTGATCGGAAAGACGATCGCGAGCACTTTATCCGTCACCGAGCGCGCGGCCATGCAGAGCCAGACGGCCAGACAGACCAGGACGTTGCATAGGATCCCGCGGGCGACCAAGGACAGGGAATCGACGTCGACCTTGCCGCGTGCGATCCGCACCATCGTCTCCCCGACCGTCCCGTCCTCCATCCGGTCGAGTCCGGCAAAGAACACCAATCCAACGGTACCCAAGGCACCGATGAAATTACCCGCATACACGATGACCCAGTTGCGCAAGAGTTGCCGCGTGCTGATCTGACGAGATGCCCAGGCCATCGCGATCAGATTGTTGCCCGTAAACAGTTCCGCCCCACCGACCACGACCAGGATCAACCCCAAGCTGAACGCCAAGCCGCCCACAAGGCGGCCGATGCCGGCGCTCGGCTTCGCTCCGGCCCCCACGGTCATTGTCACTGTGTAAAAGACCGCCCCCAACGCAATGAACGCCCCTGCCAGGATCGCCAGCGCAAGCAGATCGGCAGACGGCGCCGTGGCTTTCGTCACGCCGACGTCGCGCACGCGCACGGCCACCTGGGCCGGCAAGTAGGCGTCCGTCACCGCCGGCACGGCGAGTGTCCCTGCTTGGTTCGTTGGGTGAGCGAATCCGTCCGGGGCGTTACCTGACCCTGCGCTCATCCTTCACCACATCACCAGATCGCCGACTCGCCGGCGTCCTTCAACCGATCAACATCGCGTGAACCGGTACCGACAAGCCCGAAGCGGGGCCGACCTTTTCGATCCGCACGGTCGACACCTTGTATTCAGGGCATTTCGAGTTGTCGTCCGCGCTGGATGACAGCAGCACATTGAGGTCGCTGTCCGGAAAATGGAAGCTGGTAAACAATTCGCCGGGTCTGACCCGTTCGCTGATCAGCACCGGAAGGCCTGCTTCTCCCCTGGCACTCACCAGCCTGACACGATCACCATTCTTGAGCCCCAGGCGTGCGGCATCGACCGCGTGAACTTCCAGCACATCCGTGTCGACCAATTGCATGATCTCGGTTCGCCTCGTCTGGGCGCCGCAATTATAGTGCTGCAGGATCCGTCCCGTGACGAGCACGAATGGATAGGCCTCGCTCGGCGCCTCCCCGGGCGGCAAATATTCCACGGCAACGAACTGCGCCGGTCCCTTCGGAAACGCCTCTCGATGCATTAACGCCGTGCCGGGATGGCTCACGGCCGGCACCGGCCATTGCAAACTCTCCGGTGACTCCAGGCGGTCGAATGAGAGCCCCGCGAACATCGGGGCCAGATTCGCGATCTCATCCATGATCTCGGACGGATGCCGGTACGACATCGGATAACCCATCCTGGTGGCGACTTCGCACACCACTTGCCAGTCCGGCAACACACCGACGGGCGGTTCGACGGCCTTGCGAATCCGCTGCACGCGCCGCTCGAGATTGGTAAAGGTCCCATCCTTTTCGAGAAACGCGGCACCCGGGATGACCAGATGGGCCAACTTGGCGGTCTCGCTCATGAAGAGGTCCTGCACGATCAAACAGTCCAACCGTTTCAACGCCGCATGAACCTTCGTCAGGTTCGGGTCTGTTTGGGCCACGTCATACCCGACGATCCACAGGCCCTTGAGCGTCCCGGCCAGCGCCGCATCCCACATGTCCGGGGTTTTCATGCCGCGCGCTCGCGGCAAGGCCCGTCCCGTGACGGCCTGATGCTTGGCCTGCAAGACGGGATCATCGAACGGCTGATACCCGGCAAAATAGGTAGGCAGACAGCCGACGTCCGATGCGCCCTGCACATTGTTCTGTCCGCGCAAGGGATTAATGCCGGTTCCGGGCCTCCCGATGTTACCCGTCGCCAGCGCCAGATTCACGAGGGCGATCACGCCATGACTACCCCACCGATGCTCCGTGACGCCGAGGCCGTGCACGCACATGGACGCACCGCTCCCGGCATAACGGCGAGCCGCTTCGGCAATCAGGTGAGCCGGCACACCGGTGATCGCCGCCGTCTTCTCAGGAGTACATTCCTCGACCGTCTTGAGCCAGTCCTCCACTCCCTGCGTCCGCTGCCCGATGAAAGATCGATCGAGCAGCCCGTCGCGGGCGATCACGTGGCCCAGCCCATTCAGCATCGCGACATTGGTACCGGGCTTCAACTGGAGATGCAGATCGGCCAACCTGGCCAGTTCAGTGCGCCGCGGATCGATCACGATGAGCGGCACGCCGCGCCGAGCTGCTTGCTTGATCCTGGCACCGACCACCGGATGAGATTCCGTCGGGTTAGCCCCCACCACCATGATCAACGCGGCATCGTCGATGTCCTGAATGCTGTTCGTCGCCGCGGACGCGCCCAGCGTTTCCATCATGCCGGTCACCGTTGCGCTGTGGCAGACGCGGGCACAGTTGTCGATGTGATTGGTACCGATCACGCAACGCATGAATTTCCCGAATAGATAGTTTTCTTCGTTCGTACCGCGGCTTGAGGAAATGGCGGCCAGGGCATTCGGGCCGTGCTGGTCGAGGATACGCCTCCATTCGAGAGCCAGCCGGTCCAACGCCGCATCCCACGAGAGTTCCAGCCATCGGTTCCCCTGGCGCAACAGCGGGGTCTTCAGCCGCTCAGGCGAGTAAATATACGTCCAGCCGAACCGCCCCTTCATGCAGGCATGCCCTTGGTTGGAGGGCCCATCATCCGCAGGAACCATGTTCACGACGCGACCGCCCTTCAGCCCCGCGTCGAAGGTGCAACCGACTCCGCAGTAGGCGCAGGTCGTACGGACGGTCTCAACCGGTTTGCCCAAGGTCAGGACGGTCTTTTCCTCCAGTGCACCTGTCGGACACTCCTTCACGCACGCACCGCACGAGACACAATTCGAGGCGGCAAATCCAGCCTGGTCACCGGCTAATGGTCGTGCACCGGCAGCCGGGCGGGTGGCGAAACCTCGGAACAGCATCGTCAACGCATAAGTCCCCTGAATCTCCTCGCAGGCGCGCACGCAACGGGCGCAGGAAACGCAGACCGCGTTGTCGAATCGGAAAAACGGATTCGACTCGTCGAGCGTCGCCGCTCGAGTCGAGGGGTTCGGGTACCGAACCTGCCGAAGGCCCAAAGCCCGCGCCAGCTGCTGCAGCACTGCCGGGACCTGGGCCGGATCTGGCTGCTCGGACAAGTACAACTCGACCACGTTTCGGCGCAGCTTGATCAACCGTTCCGTGTCCGTCCGCACGACCATGCCCTCGCGCACCGGTGTGGTGCAGGCTGCAGGCAACCCGCCCTGCCCCTCGACCTCGCAAAGACAGAGCCGGCAGGACCCGAAGGGGCTCAACTGATCGGACCGGCACAAACCAGGAATCGCGATCCCTGCACCTTTCGCCGCATCGAAGATCGTCTGCCCTGGTTGGGCCTCGACCGGTTGGTTGTTGATCTGGATCTTCATTGTTGTCGCGCTTTAGCCTCGGATCTCATCGCTCGTCTCATTAGGCGTGAGACGCTCGACGTCAGCAACCTTTTACGTCTTCCATCTCACGTCTCACGTCCGATGTTTAAGCCTTCGCCTGAACTCTTCCGGGAAATGTTCGATGGCCGTCAGCACCGGATAGGGCGCACGGCCACCCAAGGCACAGAGACTCGCGACCTTCATGGTCTCACCCAGGTCATCCAGCAACACCATATCGTCGCTCGTACCGGCACCGTCCCGGATCCGTTCCAGAATTTCCCGGCCTCGAACCGATCCGATGCGGCAAGGTGTGCACTTCCCGCAGGATTCGTCGGCCGTAAAAGCCATGAAGTGATGCGACAAGTCGACCATATCGGTCTCGTCATCGTAGACGACGATGCCGCCGTGTCCTAGAATGGCTCCGGCTTTCGCGAAGGCGTCGTAGCAGATCGCGATGTCCAAACGGGATTCAGGAAACAGGCTGCCGAGTGGACCACCTACCTGCACCGCCTTGAACCGCGCGCCTGGTGCCATGCCACCGCCGAATTGGTCGAGCATATCCCGCAAGGTCAGGCCAAACGGCACCTCTACCAACCCCGGCTGCTTCACCCGCCCGCCGAGCTGCAACGGCATCGTCCCCCTCGAATATTCGGTTCCAAGCGAGGCATGCCATGCGCCTCCTCGGCTGATGATGTTTGGAATCGTCGCGAAGGTCAGCACATTGCTCACGATGGTCGGCCGGCCGTAGAGCCCCGAGACGGCCGGATAGGGCGGCTTCGCGCGGACCACGCCGCGGCCCCCTTCAAGCGATTCCAGGAGCGCCGTCTCCTCCCCGCACACATAGGACCCGGCTCCTTCGACCACCTCAATGAAAAACGGGGCACCGTCTACTTCCAGTAGTTCCGCCTCGTCGAATTTCTGAATCGCAGCGCGCAGCGCCGCCACGGCAGCCGGATACTCCTGACGGCAATACACGTAGCCCTGTGTCGCTCCGATGGCACGGGCACAGATCAACATGCCTTCGAGCAGACGGAAGGGCTCGCCTTCCATGATCATGCGGTCGCAATAGGTCCCGGCATCGCCCTCATCGGCATTGGCGACGACGAATTTTTCCCGAGAGACCGTCCGTTGCGCGACCTGCCACTTGTTCCACACCGGGAATGCCGCTCCGCCGCGCCCGCGCAACCCTGAGACCTTCAACTCCTCGACGATGTCCGCCGGAGACATGCGCAGGGCCGATTCTAGCCCGGCCAACCCACCGCGTGACTGATAGGCATCGAGCGCCAGCGGTTCGGTCTCGCCGAAATTCGCAAAGGTGACACGCGTCTGCCGATTCAAAAAGGGAATGGCATGGACCGGCGTGCCGCCGGTGCCGGCCAGGATCGTAGGAAGGTGGTCGGGCGTGACATTGAACCAGGCCAGCCGCCCCTCGGGACCATCACGCTCCACCATCGGCTCGAGAAAAAACGCGCCGCGCGAGGATGTGCGGATGAGCTGCACGTCCGGGCGCGCGCTCCAAGCCTCGGCCAAGCCGCCTGCGCCGGCCGCTCTGGCGGACGTGTCATTGGAGAGATACAGTCGTGTTGCCATTGACCGGAATCGAAAGTTGCTCGCTAATGGCTTATCACACAGACGCTCGAGCCGTTCGTGGCATCTGTTCTACGCCGGACGCCCCACGCCATGGCTCGTTGATGCTATGGGTATCGTTTCAGCAATGCGGCGACCTGAGACGGCGTCACACGGCCGTGTACGTCTCCGTCGATCACAACGGTAGGCGAGACGGCGCAATTGCCGGCACAGGACATGGTCTCGATTGTAAATCGCTCGGCGGCGGATGCGTCACCCACATGGATTCCCAAATGATTCTGCAATTCCCGCAGAACCCGCGCGCAGCCGTTGGCAAAACACGACTCCCCCTGACATACGCGGATCACATGCCGCCCCGCCGCGCGCAGCCGGAAGTCCGGGTAGTACGACAGGACCCCTGCCAATTGGGCCGCCGTGACGCCAAGCACCTGTGCCATCTCCTCCGCCGCTTCGGCCGGCACATACCCCAGTCGTGCCTGGACGGCCAAGAGCGCTTTCAGGATGTTCGGTGGCTCGCTCTTGTGCTCGGCCAGAATTTCTCTGATCTGCGCAGCCTGTTCAGCCATTGATCACGCTATTCGTATCTCGCCTGGACATAAGACCTGTGCAACGACTTCTATATGCTCTCTTCCTTTGAGTACCGTCTCACGTCTTCCATCCCACCCTACACAAGGCCCACATGCGCGCGGAGCTTGTTGTAATCGAACGCCGACGCACCCGTCCGCCAGAGTCCCGGATCATTGCGCTCCAATTGATCGATCAGCGACACGACCGAGGGCCGCGAGGCATCAACCGACGCGGCATGACGGGGCGTCTGCCCGCCCAAGGCAGGAGACTCGCGATCGGCCCACTCCAGGTAGACTTTCTCCAAGAAGGCATTCACGAAGGCCCGGTCTTCCTCGTTGGTCAGCACCAACGTCAGCGGCTCCTCCGCCGTGAGTTGCTCTTGCGTCACTCGACGGGCTGGAGGGTGCTCCGTTTCGCCGCGGTAGTGCAGCGAGAATCCGAACGTGGCTGCAAGACTGTGCTTCAACGCATTGAGCCGATCCTGCGCGTCACATTCGACGACAAGTTGCGTCGCCGTGACCGTGACCCGCGCGACGAGCTGGACGTTCCCCTGGTCATCTTTCTCCTGCATCACCCAACGGCGAACCTTGTCGGCGGCTCCGCCGCCGGCCGCAACTTCCGTCAGCCCCTCAAGCTCACCCAGACTGCCGGCAATCCATGAGAATTCACGATGCTCATAGAGCGCCAGCAAGTACAGATCCGGTGACCCGCTCTCATGCCGATACCGAATGTGCGCGACGGCGTCCGCGAGGGCGATGAACCGCATCCGTGCGAACATCGCGAGCAACAGATGACCGTATCGCTTTGCGAACTCCGGCCAATCCCCCAGTTCGAAGGAGCCCCCCACCAACTCCATCTGACGGCGCTCATCGTTGATCGCGTCAGAGAGGGCGCGGGTATCTTCCATCGTAAGCACCAGGGCAGGGCCTGCTCCTACCGAAGCGGTGGTCTCCGGATCGCCCGGCTCCCGCACGAGTCTGGTCAGCAATACCTTTCCGGCCTGAACCCGACCGGCCAGACCTTCGATCGGCACCTCATACAGGCGCCCGTTACCGATGGAACGCAAACGGCACCGCGACGCGCCCGGCTCGGCCGCCAGCACTTCCACCAAATCCATGTATGAGTGTTTCAAGGGGTCAAGCCACTGCCGCTCTTCATTGGGGATGTGCTCGGTGATGACGTCTCGCAGCTGCTCGATGAGGGTCAGCTGGCCATCCTCGGGATAGAAATCCGCATAGAGCCAGCCGTCGGCCAACTCCACTTCCTCCGTCAATGGCGCAAGCGGAGCCTGCGGGCCCATCTCGAGGTAGATCTGAAGCACCCGCCGCAACGCCGCTTCGCGCTGGACGCTGAACTCCGGTCCCAGCGACAACTGTTCCAGCCGCCCCAAGATCGCTTCCAGCTCTCGTGGGATCGGTAGCCAGAGCCCGGCCGCCTTCTCACTCGCGAGCTTCATGAATCTCATCCATCACGATCGCCTCGGCATCCAGCCAATCTTCCAAGGCAAAACCCTCTCGCCGCCCGCGCTCCTGCCACAGATCGTAGGCCTTCTGCGAGATACGTTCCCATAGCCCGTCGGGGGATTCGACCGTCGCCGCGCCGGACCTCCCTGCCCCAGATTCGACCGATCGTTGCGTTCGGGACTTCTTCGGCGTGGGCTTCATGGCTCGCTCCTTCGGTTAGACGGACTGCGGCTCCCCGAGAGGAACCACCCGTTCATGATTCGGTCCGAATTTCGGCGCGCGCACGGTCAACACAGGACACGGTGCATGGCGTAACATGGCGCCTGCGATACTACCGACCAAGAGATGGGACAACCCACGGCGGCCATGCGTGCCCATGATCATGAGGTCGAATGCCTGCTGCTTTACGTATTCCGCGATCGCGTCGGCCGGAAGCCCCGGCTTCAAGGCGTGCTCCACCTGCAACCCTTGCGTAATGAGTAACGCGGACAGCACCTTCAATCGTTCCTCAAGATATTCACGCTGACGCTTCCACTCCTTGGCATGACCGAGGCTGAAATCCAACCCGTAGGACACCGGCTCCATCGCGTGCAGGATCGTAATGGACGCGCCCAGTCCCTTCGCAAACGCTATGGCATACTCCAAGGCATCCAGCGAACAGGTCGAAAGGTCGATGGGCACGACGACCCGCTTGATCCCTGCTTGGGCCGGCTTGTTGTCCGCCTTGACCGACAACACCGGGCAAGGCGACACACGCACTACCCGCTCGGCGGTGCTACCGACCAGGACATGATTGAGCCCCGTCCGTCCGTGTGTCCCGACGACCAGCAGGTCTGCCCCGACTTGTTCGGCCGTCGTTTGGATCGCCTGGCTCGGAATCCCCAGTTCGATTCGAGTGGAGATGGCTTGCCCGGCCGCTGCGGCTTTGCTTCGAAGGGCCTCGAGTTGTCGCGCCGATTCGGCCCGAAGATTGTCCAGGTACATCTTGTTCACAGGATAATCGGGGTCCATGCCGGGATAGAATTCCAGCACCGTCATCGCCGTCAGATCCGCCTTCCACCCACGGCTCAGCGACACCGCATATTCCAAGGCGCGATCGGCACAGGAGGAAAAGTCGGTTGCAAACAGAATTCGACTGATCAATGCCGTCATGACCTAGACCGCCTCCACATTCAGGAGGAGCAACTCGCCCTTCATGTTTGGATGGATCGAGCAACGAAACTCATGGTGCCCGGGCCGTTCCATGTTGAATCGAATCGTCGCCCCTTTCTTGGCCTCGAGAAAGATCCCGCCGATCCCCCTGCCGTAGGTCACGATGCCGTCGGTCTCCACCTTCGTTGGAATCCCGTCGAACATGGTCGAGCCGAAGTCGTGGCGCTCGGGGTCCGTATTCCTGATGCTGATCACGGTGGAGACCCCAAGATGCAACGGCACTTGCTTCGTCACAAACGCAAAATCCTTGATGGTGACCTCGATGCGTTGCTCTGCCTGCGCACCACCCTGGGTGCAGAGCGCCAGAACGAAACACCCGGCCAACCACATCCGCCCGCCGCTGACTCGCATCCACCACTTCGTGCCCGTCATAGCGCCTCCTTTATGTCGTTTGACTTGCCCGCACCGTCGCCCGCTTCGTGGGTAACGGCACCGTCAGCACGGGACAGCCCGCCGTTCTCACGACTTTCTCCGCCGTACTGCCGAAAAAAATCTTGTCGACGTTGCCGATCGACCCGCCATAGCTGCCCATCACCACCAAATCGACTTTCTCCGTCCTAGTCAATCGCGCGATTTCCACAAAAGGTGCCCCCTCGGCCAGCAGCCGCCTGACGGACGCCCCTTTCGCCTCGTCCCACGCCAGCAGCGTCCGGGCATTCAGCCTGGCCTGGTGATGCAACGCTTTGATCTGCTTCTTCGCCTGCGATGGAGGCGCCAAACCAAGCCGGTTGAGCGCCTCGAGGCTCTTGGTATCGACCACGTGGAGGAGAAGCACCTCCGCTTCGAACGTCTTGGCCATCGCCAAGGCCACCCGAAACGCCTCCTCGGAGCAGGGAGAGAAATCCACCGGAACCAGAATCTTGGAAAACAGCCTTTCAGCCATGGCACCTCCCAACTCATTCTCTACTCTCTGCAACAGCAAAGCCAGTGCCATCAGGGCAGGAGCAGATCGCTTATGGCTAATAGCTCATGGCATGAGGGCATTTCCGGTTGCCTCCCGCTGTACGCCGTAGTCGATAGGCTCTTCGTTCGACTCGAGGGTGGTGTCCTGCTACAGGCTCAAACGGACCGTTGGCGCGTTCCGCCACAGACTGCGATTGAACAACTGCTCCATGCACTCGCAGGACCGTCGCAAGTCGGCTTTAGGTCGTATCAGCCCAAGGTCGGAAGCGGTCGGTCTATTTATGTGCCGGTGGCACCCCTCTTGCTGACTCATAGGCTCATGGGGTTTACCATGAGCAGAACTCAGTGGCTAGGGCTGGGCGCATTGATCGTGGGCTTGGGCGTCGCACTGTATTTGCTGTTTTTCTGCCCCACCGCTTGTCACTGACAGCCTCGCACGGCAAATCCGCGAAGGCCTGGTCACATAAGAGTCGCCAGCGATGACCCGCATGGTTGTGCAACACGAAGCTCCCGTCACCATCACCGGCCAAGGCATCGCCCTCGACGGGATCCTTGCCCGGCCCGACCATGCCCGAGGCATCGTCCTGTTCGCGCATGGCAGCGGGAGCGGCCGCTTCAGCCCTCGTAACCAATTCGTTGCGCATCAGCTCCAGGCCGGAGCCTTCGCCACCTTGCTGCTTGACCTGTTACAGCCGAATGAAGCCGATGATCGTCGCTACGTGTTCGACATCGACCTGCTGGCGGACCGGCTCCTTCTTGCCGGGGCCTGGGTGAGTCGGCACCCACGCACAGCGGCGCTTCCCGTCGGGTACTTCGGCGCAAGTACAGGGGCCGGAGCGGCACTGCAAGCCGCAGCCCGCGAACCCGATGCGGTCGGCGCAATCGTCTCTCGAGGAGGACGCCCCGACCTCGCAGGCCCCTATCTCGACAAAGTCTCAGCCCCCACACTGCTGCTAGTCGGCGGAGACGATGAACCAGTCATTACCATGAACGAACAGGCCCTGACGCAGCTACGCTGCCAGAAATCGCTGGTCGTCATTCCCGGCGCCTCGCATCTCTTCGAGGAACCTGGCACCTTGGAACAAGTGGCCGACCACGCCCGTCGATGGTTCGATAGGTATCTGGCGAGGGCGCAGTGACGGCCAAGCACGTGAGCGGTGAGGCGTGAGACGGAAGAGGCAAGAAGTGGTTGACGTCTAGCGTCTCACGTCTATCATCCGACCATGCGAGCGACGCTTCACGAGATACGAGAACACCGCAAGGCAAGAGGAGCGCAATATGAAAACCCTACTGGCAGTCGACGGCAGCGACAACTCCTACGAGGCAGTGCGCGCCGTCAAATACCTCAACCGAGCCGAAGAACTGACATTGCTCCATGCGGTAGATGTGCCGAGACCGGCCTACCCCATGATGGTGCCGGAGGTGTCTCATGAACTCTACGCGGAGTTGGAGCGCAGCATGAAAGAAGACGGCACCAAGCTGCTCGATCGCGTGCAGTCGCTGCTCCCGCCCCATACTGGGCCGGTCACCAAGCAGCTCGAGGTGGGGTCGCCGGCGGAAGTCATCGTGACGACGGCGGAGAGCCGGCATGTGGATCTGATCGTTATGGGCGCGAGGGGGCTTGGCCCGGTGAAAGAACGGCTCTTTGGAAGCGTCTCCCACCGAGTCCTCAGCTTCGCTCCCTGCGCGAAGCTCATCCTTAACGTACCCTTGCGTGACCTCAAGCAGGTATTGCTTCCGCTCCAAGGCCAGTACGACGCGGACGCGGCAGTACGATTTTTCGAGAAGCAGCCATTCAAGAACCCCATTGGGGTGACGATCATGACCGTGCTCCCTTCCACCAGACCTCCCTGGCCGATCGACGCGGAGGCCGCGGAAAAATTGGAGGCACAGGCGCTGCGACATGCGCGGGACTTCGTCGAGGCGGCAGCGGCCAAACTCCGGGCGCTCGGCCAGACCGTGCGCGCGACCAGCGTCCTCGGCAGCCCCGCGACCATGATCGTTCACGAGGCAGAGAAGCTCCAGCCCGACCTGATTATGATGGGATCTCGCGGCCGGCAAGGGCTCACGAGATTCGTCCTCGGCAGCGTCTCCCATGCCGTGCTCCACCAGGCCCCATGCCCGGTGTTGGTGTTTGAATGAGGGAAGAGCCTATGGCGAATGGCTTGTGGCATAAAGCCTTGCTCACGAGCCCCGCTTCACGCCGACGTGGTTCGTATCAGCGCCAGTATCGCATCGGCACCGGCTTCGGGTGAGGTCGTCATCGTATCAATGCGGAGAGCAGGGGCCTGCGGCGGCTCGTAGGGCACCTGCAATCCCGGCACGGTCCGAGACTCCCCTCGCTGACCCTTGAGATAGGTGCCTTTCTTGTCGCGCGCCATGCAGACTTCCAAGGGACATTCGATCGAGATGACTTGCAACTGCGGCAGCATCGTCGCAGCGAAATCCCGATACTCTCTTCGGCTGGCCGTGGCATCGAAGATCACATTCACGCCATGTGCGACCAATCTTGCCCCCATGAACGCTACCGCTCGGTAAAAGAGATCCCGTTCTTCCTGGGAATAGCTGGCCTGCGGCGTGAGAATACGGCGCAGGGTGTCTGACTCGAGCACCTCAACCTTGAGCCCCAACCCGTGCAATTGAGGAAGAAGCTTCTCGACGATCGAACTTTTCCCGGATGCAGGGAGACCGGTGAGCCAAAGAGCGAAGGGATGAGGGCGAGGATCTGTGGTCATTGGTATTGGTCAAACGTATCTCGTGAAGCGTACTTCGCGTTCATACCATACCCTCCGCATACGTATGAGATTCCCCTTCACGCTTCACGAACGACGCTTCTTCAGACTCCGCAGTAATTGTTCACCTGCGATGGGTCGAACTCCGTCACGTCCAACACGTTCTCGACAAAACGGAAAATCTTTCGCCGCACGTCCATCGAGAGCTTCGGGTACCAGAGTGGGCTGGCAATCACCAATCCCCGGAAGGCGAAGAAGGGTGCCGCCGCAGACAGCACTCCTTTGTCGCGGCTCCGCGCCAGGTAGGTGTCCCAGAATGACCGAAAGAGGATTTCCAACGGCCCTTTCAACTTTCCATGCCGACAGAGCGAGAAGAACAGATAGTTGATGCTCATGGAGGTGACGTCGTCCGCCGGCTCACCCCACTCCCCACGTGAACGATCCAACACGGCAAAATCGGTCCCGGACTTGAACAGAACATTCCAGGGATGAAAATCCCCATGCACCTGCGACAGCCGAGCGCCCTGGCTCCGCAGTCGCCAGCGCCATTCGTTACAGGCGTTCTCAATCACTCGCAACAGATCCTGGGTAATGAAGCCGTAGCGATCCGGGTAGCTGTCCGTCAGACCCATGATGCATTCGCCGTGGCCAAGCAACTCGCGCATCCGCCGCCGATAGAGCTGCGGGTCTCGCTTCTTCACACGATGAATGCGGGCGAGGTAGCTCGCCAAGGCCTGCGTGCGTTTCCTATCGAGCGCAGTCGGTCGAGCCGCCGTCGCCAGGCGTTCCAAATCTCGATGGTAGCTCGCGCCTTCGGTCCACTCCGTCAGCACGAAAAATTCCACCGCGGGGGCGACCGATATCAGCTCGCCCTCCTTGGTGAAGGCCCCGACATCCACGGCCTTTATGTGCCCCGGAAGCCGCCCATAAGAATCGTAATCCCACAGCATGGCCTGCGCACGGTCGGCCATATGCTCGTGCCCGAAGGGTCCCGGGCTCATCGTCTCGAGTACTACCTGCCGTAGCTGTCGCCCGACTCGACAGGTCAATCGGACCGGAGCGCCGTAGCCATATTGCTTATAGCGCGCCCCTTTGGTCTCTTTTCCGATCGGCCCGTAGGCCTCCAGCTTGGCCTCCTCGCCGAACCGCGACCGCAGGTACGCTTCCAGAGCTGATTTCTTCAAGACAGGCATCACTCGAAGGGAAAAGCAAATCACGTTCCATTCGCACCCTCAAGCCAGATGCAGCCGTTCCGCCTCGGCTGGCGCAATCGGCTTCAGCCACCATCACGTTACTGAGGAAAAATGCGCCACCCCCCTGATCCCCGAGCCAAACCTATTGATTCAAGCCGCTCATTTACAGCATCTTTCTGCTGTTTCATCATCATCCAAAATGGATGCAGTGGGCACGTGCCTTGCTGACACATTCACATAACACGCATTGATTTAGACCAGGAGGAGAAGAGGAATGAACTTGGAGATTGAGAGCCGCAACATCGCGATGACGCCACGGTGGAAGAACGAGATCGAAGCCAGAATGGCGGACCTGCAGCACGGACATGAAGACATCATTCACGGGCGAGTCACCCTCACCAAGAACCGCCACCACAAGAAGCTCGCCAAAGTCGCCGAGGCCCTGGTGCTCGTGACCATCCCGAAACGCCGCACCGTCACGGCCCACAAGATCGACAAGACATTCGAGGAAGCGATCCGAGCGGCATTCGAGGCAGTGGCGATCGAGCTGCGAAAATTCCGCGAGAAACGGGCGACGAAGGTCATTCGGCGGGAACCGCTGCCGGACCTGCGCGGCGTGGTCAGCAAACTCTTCCCCCGCAAGGGTTACGGCTTCATCCTGCAGGACGGCGGCGGTGAGGTGTATTTCCACAAGAACGCGGTCAAGGGCATCGCGTTCACCGAGTTGGAAGACGGGTCGGAAGTGCTTTTCAGCGCCGAGCCGGGAGACAAGGGACTGCACGCGACGGTAGTCCAGCCGCCGCCCGCGGGAGCCGCGATCTAGCGTCATATCGAAAGGGCTGCCGGTGTTGCCTGTGCCTCACGGACCAGCCTTGCCGGACAGCCCTTTGACCGTCAGACCACCGCAGGACTCGAACCATGGCAGAGAAATTTAGGATTCCCGCGAGTCTTTTGGCACCGATCGTCGATCCTGGTTCGCTGGGATTCGAGGACACGAGTGAGATCGAGCCGCTCGATGAAACGATCGGCCAAGAGCGGGCAGTCGAAGCGTTGGAATTCGGCCTGCAAATGAAAAGCGCGGGCTTCAATATCTTCGTCTCGGGACCGGTTGGCACGGGAAAAGGCACGCTCGTCCGGGAGATGGTCAAACGGCTGGCCCAATCGGCACCGCCCCCCTCCGATTGGTGCTACGTCAACAACTTCCAGGATCAATCGCGACCCACCTGCCTGTCGTTTCCCGCCGGCCACGGCGCCGCCTTCAAGCGGGAAGTAGGAGAATTCATCGAGGGCTTGCGCCGCGACATCCCGGCCGCATTCGAGGGAAAAAAGTACCTCGACGCCAAAGCCAAGATCATCGAGGAGACGGAAGGGAAAAAGAAATCGCTGTTCCGAGAGCTCACCGAACTCTCGCGCGAGCGCGGGTTCGGCTTTGAGGAAACCCCGGTCGGCTTTGGGCTGGTCCCGCTGCGAGGAGACCGCCCGATGACCGAAAAGGAAATGGAAAACCTGACCGAAGAGGAACAGCAGGATCTCACGGAACGGCGCAAGTCGCTGGAGAGCGAGCTGCGCGAGTTCCACGTCCGCATCCACGCGCTCGAACGGGAGGCCGAACACGGAATCCACCACCTCGATCGCCAGATCGTGGCCAACGTGATGAAGGGCCGCTACGAAGCCCTCCACCACACCTATCGATCGCTGCCCGCGGTCCTGGCGTACCTCCAGCGGATCCACCACGACGTCATTCATCACTATCGGGATTTTCTCCCGCGGGAAGGGCCGGTGCTGGCGATTCCCGGCTTGGAACAGGCCCGCCGGCCTGACATGAGCCGGTTCGGCGTCAACCTGATCGTCGAGCGGGACCCGAAGGCCGGAGCGCCGGTCATCGATGAGGCCCATCCGACCTACAGCAACCTCATCGGCAAAATCGAACGGAAAGCCCACCTCGGGGTGATGTATACGGACTTTACCGAGATCCGGGCCGGGGCCATGTTGCAGGCCAACGGCGGCTATCTCATCCTGCAGGCGATGGACCTGCTTCGCCAGCCTTTCTCGTGGGAAGCGCTGAAGCGCGTCATCAAGACCGGCTGCGTGACGATCGAAGACCCCGGGGAGTTCTATGGGTTTGCGACAGCAGGGTTACGCCCCGAGCCGATTCCCGTCTCCGTCAAGGTGATCCTGGTCGGCACGCCGATGATCTATCACCTCCTCCACGCCTATGAGGAGGATTTCTCTCAACTGTTCAAGGTCAAGGCGGACTTCGACGTGGAAGTCGCGCATGACGAGCGACAGAACCGGCAATATGCCCGCTTCATCGCAAAACTCTGCCGAGAGGAGAATCTTCCTCATTTCGGCGCCGACGCCGTGGCCGAGGTCATTCGCCAAGGATTCCGACTGGCCGACCGACACGACAAACTCTCGCTCCGCTTCGGCTTGATCAGCGACCTGATTCGAGAAGCCGGCTATTGGGCCAAGAAAGAAGGACGTTCCTTCGTGAGCCGGGCCGACGTGGAAGCGGCAGTCTCGCACAAGCGCCATCGCGCGGACCTCCCCGAACAATGGATTCAGGACGAGATTCGCGAAGGCACGCTCATGGTCGACCTGCAGGGCGAGGTCGTGGGACAGGTGAACGGCCTGTCCGTCTACCAGTTGGGCGACTACTCTTTCGGCCGTCCGACTCGAATCACGGCCAGAACGTTCATCGGAACCAAGGGTGTCATCGACATCCAGCGAGAAGCCGAATTGGCAGGCCACGTCCACAGCAAAGGCGTGATGACGCTGTCGGGATTCCTCGCCGGCAAGTTTGCCGATATGCAGCCCTTTGCGCTCAGCGCAACCTTGACCTTCGAGCAGACCTACTCCGAGGTCGAAGGCGACAGCGCCGCGGTGGCGGAACTCACGGCGATTCTCTCAAGCCTCGCCGCGTCGCCGGTTCGACAGTCTCTGGCCGTGACCGGATCGGTCAACCAACTGGGAGAGGTCCAGCCGATCGGCGGGGTGAACGAGAAGATCGAGGGGTTTTTCCAATCCTGTAAGAGGCGCGGATTGACGGGAACCCAAGGCGTGATTATTCCGAACCGTAACGTCAAGCACTTGGCGCTCACCCGTGAGGTGGTCGAGGCGGTAGAGGCAGGGAAGTTTGCGGTCTATGGAGTCGACTATGTAGATCAGGCACTGGAGCTGTTGACCGGCATCCCGGCCGGTGAGCGTACGCCCGAAGGAGGCTTCCCGCCGGACAGCCTCTACGGCCGGGCGTCGACCAGACTGGGTGAGATGGCGCAAGTCGTGGCCGAATGGGGCGAAGGAGAGGAAGAGAAGGTCAAAGGCTAACGAGCGAACGCTGCCCGCTGGGACTCTATCTTTATGCCTGTGCCTTTTTCCGTGAGGTACCCCATGCCCATGTACGAGTACATCTGCCAAGACTGCGGGAAGAAGTCGACGATCGTCGTCACGCTCAAGCAGCACGAAAAGGGCGAAGTGGAGTGTCCACACTGCAAGAGCCGCAAGCTGCAGCAACAATTCTCGGGCTTCATTGCGCACACGACCAAGAAGAGCTAAGGAAGGACGGGACGGAATGCGCCAACACGACGGGCTGTTCAAACCGGCCATGCTGCTTTCCGCCATGCTGCTGGGGCTTGGTACCGCCGCGGCCCAAGATTTTCCGGCCGACGTGCTACGAGGTAAAACCGTCTTCGAGCGCAACTGCCTGCGATGCCACGGCGCGGGAGGCTGGGGCGACGGGCCTGATGCGGCGGGGCTCAAGGTGCGCCCGGCCGACTTTCACCGCTTCAGTTCCTACCTGAAATCCGACGAGGAACTCCAGCGCACGATCGAGCACGGCATCGTGTTCAGTCCCATGCATGCCTGGCAGGGCCAGCTGACCGAAACCGATGTGCAAGACGTGCTGGCCTACATCCGTCTCCTGTCCCAACAAGGCCGCTAACGGCCACACACTGTGGCCCCGACCGAACGGGCCGATATGGAACAGCTTCAGCAAGGCGATGCATTGATCGTCGTGGACGTGCAGAACGACTTCCTGCCCGGTGGTGCCTTGGGCATCTCGGGCGGCGACCGGATCGTCCCGATCCTCACCGCCTACATCGCGCGGTTTCAGGCGCGGGGGCTGCCCATCTTTGTCACGCGAGATTGGCATCCTCCCAACCATTGTTCATTTCTTCCGCAGGGAGGTCCCTGGCCGCCGCATTGCGTGGCAGGCTCATCCGGTTCGCTCCCCCCGGCGAACTTTCAGCCGCCACCTTCGGCCGTGCTCATCTATAAGGCCGTCGATCCTGACAAGGATGCCTATTCCACGCTGGAGCACACGCCGCTCGATCGTCATCTTCGCGCCCTGAAGATTCAACGCCTGTTCATCGGCGGGTTGGCGACCGACTACTGTGTCCTGAACACCGTGAGGGACGCGCGGAGACTCGGTTACGACGTGTGCCTCCTCGTCGACGGCATTGAAGCCGTGAACCTCCATCCGGACGACGGACGCCGGGCCGAGGCTGAAATGCTCCGCCTCGGAGCCGTACCGGTCCGACTGGAAAGCGTGGCCGCATGAACATCACCTCCAGCGCGCTCCTCACCGACTTGTATGAGCTCACCATGGGCCAGGCCTACCTCACGGAGGGGCTGAGAGGCGAGGCCGTGTTTGAATTCTTCGTGCGGAAGCTGCCTGCCCATCGAAGCTTTCTCATGGCGGCCGGGTTGGAACAGGTCCTGAGCTACCTCGAAACGTTTCAGTTCTCGGCCGAGGAGCTTGAATGGCTGAAGCGGACCGGACGATTCACTCCGGCCTATCTCGAGACGCTTCGCGGAATGCGCTTTCATGGGCACGTCCACGCTATGCCCGAAGGGACGCTGTTTTTTCCCCATGAGCCGATCCTGCGCATCACCGCCCCGCTCATCCAAGCCCAGCTCATCGAATCGCGGGTGATGAACCTCTTGAACTTTCAAACCATGGTTGCCTCGAAGGCCGGCCGTTGCCTCTTGGCTGCGAAGGACAAGCCCCTCATTGATTTCGGCCTTCGCCGTGCACACGGGGCCGAGGCCGGCGTGATGGCCGCACGTGCCGCCTATCTGGCCGGCTTTGCCGGGACATCCAACGTCCTCGCCGGGGCGCTCTTTCACATCCCGCTCTATGGAACGATGGCCCATTCGTTTGTTCAGGCGCATGCTGATGAATCGGCTGCCTTCGCAGAATTTGCCCGGGCGCAACCAAGCAACGTCGTACTGTTGATCGATACCTATGACACGCTGGCGGCCGCACATAAGATCGTCGCCCTCGCCCCGCGACTGGCCTTGCAGGGCTTGACCGTCCATGGCGTCCGCTTGGACAGTGGCGACTTGGCCGACCAGGCAGTGAGGGTCCGCCGAATACTGGACGAAGGCGGGTTGGCACACGTCAAGATTTTGGCCAGCGGAAACCTCGATGAGCAACGTCTCCAAACCCTCGTCGATGGTAGAGCCCCAATCGACAGTTTCGCGGTCGGAACGGCCATGACGACCTCTTCCGATCAGCCGTTTCTGGACTGCGCCTACAAACTGCAGGAATATAGCGGACAGGCTTGCCGCAAACGTTCCGAAGGCAAGGCCACCTGGCCGGGACGAAAACAAATCTATCGCCAACTGGACGAGCAGGGACGACTGCGCCAGGATATCCTCGCGTTGGACGGAGATGTCCAACCGGGAGCGCCGCTTCTCGTGCCCGTGATGGAAGGAGGACGCCGATTGAGCCCGACCCCCTCCATCGCGGACATCAGACAGACCGCTGCCACGGCCCTAGCACAATTACCGGACTGGCTCCGTGGTCTCGAGACTCAACGCCCCTACGAAGCGCGCATTGCGGCATCACTTATCGAACTCGCGGCGGAAGTCGACCGCCGCACGTCGAGCCCAGCGGACAGCCGTGCCCTGCATCATTACTAATCGAAGGAGATTGCCGATGATCAGCCCCCGCAGCGTGAACGTGGTTCGGTTCGGATGGCCCCTCGCGCTCTGCATGGCGATGGCCTGCGGATTGTTACCGTTGTCGGCGACAGCCGGCACGGGCGCTTCCTCTTCCTGCGACGGACCATTCAAGCATAAACGGCCGGCCCCATCGGCGTTCGAGTCGTTGCTGCGATCGCATGCGCGCTGGCTGGACAACCGAGACGCTGCCGAAGGACGCCGCGCCAACCTCTGTCAGGCCGACCTGCGCGGCATACGGCTGGTGAACGCGAATCTCGAACGAGTCCGGTTCGACGGAGCAACGCTGCGCGGCGCCAACCTTCGCGGTGCGAACCTGGTTCAGAGCCACCTGACGGGCGCGGATCTGTCGCAGGCGGTGTTGGATGAGGCCAACCTCGTGGGCGCAGACCTGAGAAAAGCGCAATTGTCGAACGCGCATCTCAATCAATCCATCGCCAACGAAGTGGCCTTTTATGGAGCGAACCTCCAGGGGGCACAGTTCCGAGAAGCGACGCTCGAACGCGCCCACTTCGAGGACTCGGACCTGCGGTCCGCTGATTTCAGCGGTGCCACGGTCATGGACGGTTATTTCTACGGCGCGAATCTCAACAAAGCCAACATGGTCGGGGCCGACCTCGTCAGTGCAGACCTGCGCCGCACGGATCTCCGGCAGGCGAACCTGCGCCGCGCCGATCTGGAGGGGGCGTTGCTGGACGGCGCCAACCTCGACGGCGCGTCCCTGATCGAAGCCGAATTGGACAGCGCGTATCTGGACGACGCCTCATTGGCCAAGGCCGATCTCCGCGAAGCGATCCTCCGCGGAGCCGACGTGCGTTTCGCCAATCTCAATGCGGCCGTCCTCCAACATGCGAATCTGGACAATGCCAACCTCGAAGGCGCATCTTTGCAGAAGGCACGGTTGGATGCAGCGACCCTCTCCATGGCGATTTTCTACAAGGCCAACCTCCAGGGGGCAAACCTCCAGGGAGCCAAACTCTACCGGGCGGTCCTCATCGGCGGGAAATTCATCAAGGCCGATCTGCGCAAAGCCGACCTCAGCGAGGTCTATGCGCCAAAAGTGATTCTGCACTCGGCGACACTTCGGGAAGCGACGCTCGACTCGGCCAACCTGGTGTCGGCCGATCTCCGGAGCGCCGACCTCAGCCGTGCGAACCTCACCCAGGCGAACTTGCGGGAGGCGATATTGAAGGGCGCCGACTTGCGCCAATCGGATTTCACCGGGGCGCAATTGAACGACGCGGATCTGCAACGGGCCGATTTGCGCGGAGCCGATCTCACCGGGGCGGTGGGACTTGCGCAAACCCAATTGGATGCGGCCTGCCTTGACGGGACGACCAAGTTACCGGCGGATCTCCACCTCCCGCATCCCTGCCCGGTGGAAAAGAAAAACGCGAAAAGGCCGTGAGGGGTGGACGAAACAGCGGCTCGACCAGGCCCTATTTCGTCGGCACCATAGTCCGACCAGGCGCAACACCCTGAACCACAACAGGGGGCCCTGGAGGCATGTCCATCGAGAACCTCGGCGATTCCACCCGACCCATCACCCACTCGAACAGCCGCCTGGCATCATCCAACTGCGGATCGACCGGCAATCCATAGTAGTCCCGCTGCATCGTCTCATCATACAGCCCGACGCAGCCATGCGACGCAGGGTAGCCCGGCATGTCGCGCCCATGAATCCAGTAGCTCACACCCTCGCGATTCACATGAAACCGTAGCGCGTACCGCATGGGATAGGGAATGTCCGTTCGTTCAATCGTGTATAGACACGACGCGTGGGCGACATCCGCCGCCGTGATGCGAAACTGCCCGACCGGGGTTTCATGCTCCGGCTCACCCGCCGTAATGGGGAACGCGAATCGGAGCCGACCCAGCTCATAAGCCCCCAAGTATTGCTCGGCAAGGTCGATGAGAATGAGCTTGTCGTACGGGTCTCCAGCCGGAAGATGCCGGGGCAACGGCGCGAAATCGTCGAGTTCGTCGAGCCTCCGCGGCACCTTGATTTCCCGCCCAGGATAGACATGGCGCCGATCGACCCGGTTGAACCGCGCGACGTCGGTCCAGCGTGCCGCGAAGAGTTTCTCCAGCGTCTCCCCATTTCGAAGCCGCCGGCAGTTCCACTCGATCCGATCATCGCTCGGATGGTGCACGGCGCAGAGGGAGTGACGGCCCTTTGTCGGGGCCAACGTGTCCGGCTCGGCCGCGACCGCGGTCGGGATGGCGGAAAAGACCAGCCCCATGGCGAGGAGCACGGTCCAGACAGTGAGAGGGAAACCTATGCTTCGTAGGAAGGGGCGGTCGAACATGCACGTGCGGCGCGATGCCTGCAGCCGGCTCTCAGCATCTCATCTCAAGAAAAATAGTCGGTCGCTTTCATGTACCCCCGCAGCAGATCACGTCGAGCGACAATCCCGACAAGTTTCCTCTCCCGCACGACGGGCAGCCGCGTGAGATACCGGTCCTGAAATACGTTCGCCGCCTCGGTCAGCGTCATCATTTCGGTCGCCGTTTTCGGGTGGGTCGTCATGATTTCCTCCGCCGTGATCTTGCGGAGATCACGGCCGTCGATCATGGCTTGGAGCAAATCATATTCGGACACGAGACCGACTACCGCTCCGTCCTCCTCCAAGACCGGCAGGCTGCCGAAATTCTGCTTGCTCATCAGGCGGCCGATGGTCAGCGCATCGGTCTTGGCCGAGCAGGTGAAGACGGCATCCTGCATGACGTGCCCGACCGTCAAGGTTTTGGGATCGCATGCTTGGGTAAGGAGATCGCTGCGCCTCATAGGTCCTCCTCTCGCGAGTCGACGCCACGCTGCCGCTCGCGATATCGGGCAGGATGTACAATCAAGCCGTCGGTCTTACCCGTCCCCCGGAATGCTGGGACGCGCCCGGCCATGCCGAGGCCGAAGGCGAACTAGTGATCGCAGAGAAACCCTCCCGTCAGCTTGCCCGTTTCAGGCCATGCTTCAGCGCCGCCCGCACCACGTCACGCCGTGCCACCACACCGACCAGTTTGTTCTGCGCGTTTACCACAGGCACCCGGATCAAATCGCTCTCCTTCAGCACGTGGATCAGGGTTCCGACGGTGGTTTCCGGCCTCACTGAGTAGGGATTCACGCTCATGACGTCCTTGGCCGTTACCCTCGCCCAGCCTTGGCCGCCATCGAGCGCAGCCAGCAGGTCGTGCTCGCTGACGACTCCCATCAGCCGCTTCCCCTTGTCCACGATCGGCACGGCCCCGAAACCCTTTAGCATCATACGCGCGACGCCGTCGGCCTTTGCCCCCGGCACAGCCGACTGCACCCGTTTCTCCATGATCGCGTCTACGGTCAGATCACCGAACGCCACAGCGCTCGGTTTGGTTCCCCGCCGTGCCTGCTTTCGTCGTGCTCCCATTGGATCTTCCCTTTCGTTCCGGTTCACATTGAACGGAGCCTGCTCACGCTTGTCATCTCGCTCACACTCGTCAGACAACCATTGCGACAACAGGGCCGAGTGTGGACGGGCTCTTACTCCCCTGACACGGCAAGGGGCGGGCTTCGATCTTCCTTCCAGCGCACGTGCTGCGTCGTCACCTTACCATGGCCGACCTTCACTCCCTTCACCTGCTGCAGCTCTCCGCCGAGCGTCGCGGCCACGTCATAGGTCCCTTCCGGCAGGTCCACAAATAACCATGGCCCGGAGATGTGTTCGGCCGGGACAGTCAGCACCGTCGCGCCTTTCTTGTCTCGTACCACGAGGCTGACCCCAGTCACGAAAGGTTTCCCCCCGGCCGTGAAGACGAGTTTCAGCGAGAACGCCGGATACACAGCCTCCCGTTCCACTTGTCCGATCCCAGCACTGAAGTATCGAATCGCCGCCTGCCGGTACAGGGGAAGCCGGTCCTTCTGAAGTCCCAGGTCCGTGGGAACTTCCAGCTCGATCGCATCCCCTTCAGGGACGATCCGGGCCGTCACCTCCGCCCAGGTTTGTCCCGGGCCGGACAGCCAGCCGCTCAGCACTGCGATCGCCAGACTCACCTTCCATCCGACACCAGCCACGCTCCAACAGGTCATGTCGCTTTGCCTCCAACAATGCCGCACGGAAAGGACCATCCGTCGTCGATACAGTCCCTCCCCGATTGCAGTCCCTCTTTCTGATCGATTACGCAACGAGAATGCCGGACAGAAAGCCGGACGTTCCGTGCAAAACACCGCGCCAGACGTTTCGAATTCCCGCCTCGTCTTGTTCAATCAATTCAAGACTGGTGCCTATTACCACAACACCCATTCGGAACTGCTGCAAAACGCCGCAACGTTACCCCTCACGACGGCCTGCCGGAACAGGACAACCACCCGACTTCCCTGGGAATTCCACGCCTCTTCATGCGAGCAAACCGGGCATACCCGATGCAGTCTCCATTCCAAAGTCGTCGAGGCGTCAATCCCGGAGGGCAGCCAATGCATATCATGATTGCGGTGGACGGATCAGAGTTCTCCGAGTGGAGCGTGCAAATGCTCGAATCTCTGGCCAGCCGGCCTCCGGAGTTGGTCACCTTGCTGCATGTGATCGACAGCGCCTCCCTCAAAGCGGCCGCCCGCAAGCACCCTTCCGCCTCCAAGCATGCGCTTGCCGCGTTGGAAAAGGCCGGCGACCTATCGCTTCGCCGACTGGAGGGCCTGGCCCGTACCTCCTTGGCTCAAGCAGGGACCAAGCCCCACACGACGATCGACCAAGTGACGGCCCACGGTCCCATCGCCGAAACGATCAGTCTCCAGGCCAAAAAGAGAAAGGCCGATCTGCTGGTGTTGGGGTCACGCGGCCTGAGCGACATGGAAAGTTACCTGCTGGGAAGCGTCTCCAGAAAGGCCAGCTTGCTCGCCCATTGCCCGGTGCTGGTCGTCAAACGCCCGATCAACAAGCTCCGTCGGGTGCTGTTCGCGGCCGACGGCTCAAAGTATTCGCAAGGCGCCTGCAGTTTTCTGTGCAAACGCTTCCTGCCGGACGCTACCCCGGTGACGGTGCTGTCCATTGCCGAACCGACCGTCACGGAGTTGGCGACGCAGTACCTTTCGAAAGAACAGCTGGATCAGATCTCGACTCCGCAGCGTAGTGCCGCCGAACAGGTGGTGGCAAAGTTCCGTGAGCGGTTTATCGGCGAAGGCTACGAAGTACACACGGAGGTCCAGTTCGACCATCTGACCGATTCGATCCTGCAGGTAGCAAAGCTGACGAACAGCGACCTGCTCGTGGCCGGCTCCCGTGGGCTGACCGGATCGGAGCGGCTCCGCCTGGGCAGCGTGTCGGAAACCCTGCTGAAGTACGCGCCCTGCTCGGTCCTCATCGTGCGAGGATGGCGTGCCTGAGGTGACACCCCAGGAGATCTGTCGGCTGATCCCGAGCCAGGTCTATCAAGCACTGGGGACGCTGCCGCAAGGGCTCACTGCCGATCAGGTTCAACGACGGCTGTTGCAGTACGGCCCGAACAGCCTGCAAGAGCTACAAGCGCGGTCCCTGACTCGGCGGTTTCTCGAGCAGTTCACCCATTTTCTCGCGTTGCTCCTCTGGGTCGCCGCCGCGCTGGCCTTCACGGCCGATTACCTCCATCCGGGCGAGGGCACGGCCACCTTGGGATGGGCCATCCTCGGGGTGATCCTCATCAACGCCGTGTTCGCCTTCCTTCAGGAATACAAGGCTGAACGGGCCCTCCACGCACTGCAGGAACTCCTGCCCACAAACGCTTGGGTGACGCGAAACGGGCAGCTGCAGCAGGTGTCCCGCCGTGACCTCGTACCGGGCGATCTGCTCATGCTCGAGGAGGGCGAACAGATTCCCGCCGACGCCCGCCTGATCGATGCGGTGGACCTGCGCGTCGACAATTCGCCCCTCACCGGCGAATCCAAACCGAAGCGGCGCGCCTCCGACCCGGTCACCGACGGCCATCAGTTCGACCTCCTCAATCTGGTCTTCGCAGGCACCACCGTCCTCTCCGGCCACGGCCAAGCGGTCGTGTTCGCCACGGGACTCCAGACGGAATTCGGGCGCATCGCCCGCCTCACGACCACTGTGCAGCAGGGGTTGAGCCCGCTCCAGCAGGAGATCGTCAAGGTGACGCGCGTCGTCGCGGGGCTCTCCCTCGGTATGGGGCTCCTGTTTTTTACGATCGGGGTCGGCATGGGACTTGGCTTTTGGACCAGCGCGATATTCGGGATCGGCATCATCGTGGCGAACGTGCCGGAAGGGCTCCTCCCGACCGTCACCCTGGCGCTCGCGATGGGCAGCCAGCGGATGGCGAAACGGAAGGCCCTCGTCAAGCACCTTCCCTCCGTCGAAACCCTGGGCTGTACGACGGTGATCTGCACCGACAAAACCGGCACGCTGACCGAAAACCGCATGCGGGTCGATCGACTGTATGTAGACGATCTTGCCATCGAGGCGCGGGAAGGTTGTCTGTTCGCGCGCAATCGGATGATCAGCGCGGCCGAGGCGGAGCGCTGGACCCCTCTGTTTGATGCCCTCGTTCACTGCAACAACGCCAAGCAGACGCGTCGCGCCGATGGGCGCATCATCGTCTCCGGCGATCCGACCGAAACAGCGCTGTTGAACTTCGCCATGTCCCATGGGCTCATGCACCGGCCCCTCCTGCGCCGCATGGGGGAGTTGGCCTTCGATGCGGACCGCAAACGCATGACCACGCTGCATTGGAGCGAGGGCCACCTGTTGGCCTTTACCAAAGGCGCGCCCGAATCCTTGCTCCCGCTCTGCCGTCAGGTGCAGGGCCCGTCCGGAGCCTATGACCTGACGCCGGACGGCCGCAAAAAAATCCTGGCGCAAAGCCAAACCTATGCCCAACAGGCCTATCGTGTCCTCGCCGTCGCCATGAGGGAGATCAGGCAGTCTGTGGGGCAGTTGGACATCGAGACGGTTGAACAGTCCCTGACATTTCTTGGCTTAGTCGCAATGATGGACCCGCCTCACCGCGAAGTGCCTCAGGCGATCACCACCTGCCGCCGCGCCGGCATCCGCGTGATCATGATCACCGGAGACCATCCGCTCACCGCCTTGGCCATCGCCAGACAAATCGGACTGGCGCCGCCCCAGACTCCCCAACGGCCGGGTCGGTTCGTGCCGGTCATCGAAGGGGCGCAGATCGATCGTCTGACCGACGACCAATTGAGCCAGATGCTTACGCCGACGACTGCCGACGAACCGGAACCCATCTTCGCGCGCATGGCGCCGCGGCACAAACTCCGGATCGTGTCGACGCTGAAACATATGGGCGAGATCGTCGCGGTCACGGGCGATGGGGTGAACGATGCACCGGCCATGAAGCGGGCCGATGTCGGAATCGCCATGGGCGTGGCGGGCACCGACGTCGCCAAAGAAACCGCCTCGATGATCTTGCTCGACGACAACTTCGCCACGATCGTCAACGCCATCGAGGAGGGCCGGACGGTCTACAACAACATACGCAAGTTCGTAACCTACGTGCTTGCAAGCAACGTCCCGGAGGTTGTCCCCTATCTCGGCTTCGGCCTCTCCTCGATGCCGTTGGCGTTGACGGTGCCTCAAATTCTTGCGGTCGACCTGGGTACTGATATGGTGCCGGCATTGGCGCTCGGCGCGGAGAAGCCGCACGCAGGCATCATGGACGAGCCGCCGCGTCCGAAAAGCGAGCGTCTGCTGAGTGCCGACGTACTACTGCGAGCCTATGCCTTTCTGGGACTGATTGAGGCCGGGATTGCTATGGGTGGGTTCTTTCTCTATCTCTACGCCAACGGATGGACGTGGCGCACGCCGCTCGACTGGAGCGATCCGCTGTACAAGGAGGCTACCACCGTCACCTTCACGGCCATCGTAGCGGCACAGATGGCCAACGTCTTCGCCTGCCGATCCGATCGAACGTCGATCTTCAAACTCGGGTGGGGGAGCAACCCGTTGATCCTGGTCGGCGTGGCCGTCGAACTGGCGATCTTGCTGCTCATTACCTACACTCCGATTGGTCATTTGGTTTTCAGCACGGCTCCATTGCCCGGCTGGATCTTCTGGCCGATTACCTTGGGAGCTCTCCTGCTGTTGGCTGCCGAGGAGTTGCGCAAGCTCGTTGCCGCGCACCTGCGCCGAAACGGCAGTTTTACTCCCCGCTGGACCGCACCCCCTCCGCAGCAACACCTGCATTCATCCGTTTAGCACATCGATATCTCCTAGGCCGGCAAGGCTGGAACCGCGTCAGCGACCGGCCCGCCCCAGACTGCGCAGAGTGTCGAGCCATGCCATCCGCTGCGCTTCGGTGAGGGTTTCAATGTTTCCAATGACCGTACTCTTCACCGGCGCAAAACCCACGAACTCCAGAATGTTGCGTTTGAAACTCCTCAGGCTGTGGGCGAGAAAAAACCACTGATATAAAATCGCCGGCATCCCCATCGTGACGACGATCCTGGCGGATTTTCCCGTCATCAGCTTCTTGGGGCTAGCACCAGACTGTTGATGCTCGAACGCGAAACCAGGACGAAGCAGTTGTTCGAAGAACGCCTTGAGCAGCGCGGGCATGGAGCCCAGCCAGAGCGGATACACGATCACGAGGTGGTCGGCCCATCGCACATCGTCCTGCGCATGACGAATCGCATCGGGCGGCACCCCCTCCTCGAATTCGGCCTTCGTCCGCAGAATCGGAAAGTTCATCGCGGCCACGTCGATCCGCCGCACCTCGTGGCCGCCGTCTCTGGCGCCGTTCGCGTATTCATCGGCCAAGGCATGGCCGAAATGGCGCACCGACCCATCAGGATTACCCTGGATGATCGTGATGTGCTTACTCATGGACGGCGAACTGCGCCAGCCTGTCGGGCTCCGCCGATCCCGATTTCGGAATCGGCGGACCACAGCCGAAGAGCGAAGTGAGTGGCAGCAGCCCCATCGCCAGGACCATCCCTCGCATGGCTGTCAGGCGCCCTCAGCGAGCTAGTCGATCTTGATCGTGACGGATTTTCTCTTGGCCTCATCCGTCTTCTGGCAGCGAATTTCCAACACACCGTCCTTGAACGATGCCTTGACCGCATCGCCCTTCACTTCGCAGGGGAGCTGTACGCTCCGAGCAAAGGAGCCATAGGACCGCTCGCGTCGGTAGTAGTCCTTCTCCTTCACTTCTTCCGCCTGCTTCTTTTCTCCCTTGATGGTGAGCATATCCCCGGACATCGACACCTGAATGTCTTCCTTGCTCATACCGGGAATGTCGGCTTTTACAACGATCTCATCCTTTTCTTCATACAAGTCCAGCGAAGGCATCCGGAGTGACAGAGTGGGAAGCCCCAGGCGCTCCTTCCCGAATATCCCCGCCATGCCGGGAAACCGACCGCCCCAAATGTCGTCGACCATCCGTTCGAACAGCCGTTCCATCTCGCTCAGCCTCGATGCAATCGGTCTGCTTTCCTGCACCGCCAGTGCCTTGCCTTCCTTTTCGCTCATCGCTTCCTTGGCCATGACGTGCCCTCCTTGATGATGAGGTGATGGGTTTTCTTCGCGGAATTCACGGTCCGTCGAAGACTGATCCGGTGGCATCGTTCCCGAACCGGGCTCGACAGAGCAACGCTCCCAGACGGCGACGCCTTGCTCAATTGCCTGCGCAAGGGATGTGCCACTCACACGAGGCCATTAACTTGGCGAAAGATCACGCTGCAATTCTGTCGATCTGTCCTGACTTCCGATCGCGCCTGCGGAACAATTCCGCAATCAATGTTCGGGCATGATGCATAAGGCCACAGTAGACGGGCCGCTCCTCCCATGCTTCGAGGAAATAAAGCCAGCTTGATGGGAAGTCTCGTGATCGGCTGGAGGAACCGGAGTCAGAATGCCATGCGCGCGGCTAGGCCGGAGCGACGAACCGGGGCGGCGCGACAGATTCGGCGGCCATCACCAGACAAGAGTCGGATCGAGCGACGGAGCGTCGCACCGAGATAGTCCAGTATTGATCGTGAGGGACGAAGTCCGCGATACGTTACCGCAGCGAGAGAGCAATGCTCCTCACGCATCAGGCGGAATGGGCGGGGGTCGCACCGATTTCTTCCTCTTCAATGATCGCTCCGCACTCCAGACAGCGAAAGCGGGAAGTCGCTTTCCCGTCCTCGGTGCACACGCGATCAATGAGTCGTCTATGGCAACAGGGTGGATAGTGAACAGCAGGCCCAGCAGGCGGGTTTGTCGGAGAAGGGCGCATCGGAACCTCCACAGATCGGATGGTGACTCGATCTCCCCAGTCGCAACCAAGCGGACCATACCAAAACCGTGAATGTTTTGCACTAGGTATCCGCCCCTCCTCATTGCCCCAAAATTTCCGACACCATCGCTATGGGCCGGCACGGATATCCCCTCAATATGTTGTGGAAAGAACGATCTATCCGCCAGTATTCACCCTAGGTCCAGCGCCTGCACAGGCACAGATGAATTTTTCATTTTGTCTTTTGCCGCACATGAGACACAATCACATACACGCGCAATGCGCAACGCATGACCATCCGAGCCACACCTGCGCCATCGTGCATGATACTTGCGAGATGTTCAGACGCGCGCCAGCGAGGTCCCTCACGACACGCCGACATTGGTCCCACGGATAACCTCGCAGCGAGAGCGGCGTACCCATCTATTGACCCTGTGCTGACGTGCATGAAAAGCCGCTCGTGTAGCGAAGAGAAGCGGGCTGCACGGACAGGCCGCACTCCACAACGATTGTCGAGACGTGCCGGAATTTACGATCCCGTTTTTCACCAGGAGGTATCACTCATGGAACGCCCAGACCTTCCCCGCGAACCGAAACGACGTACGCCCCGAAACTCGAACAAGAAGAGCACGCAGTCAGCCAAACCCAGAGGATCGAAACCGAAGACAGAGAAGCTGATTCTCGCCACGCCCACTACAGACACGTCGCCTCCCGTCGAGCTTCATGCTAAGATCGCGCGTCGTGCGTATGAACTGTACGCCGAACGCGGCTATCGCGACGGCCATGCCGAGGAGGATTGGCTGGAAGCCGAGCAGGAGATCCTGAACGGGCTTGAGCGATCCTGAAGACTTCGCACTCGGCGGAAAGGAAACCTCACGCACATGAACACCATCCTCGCCGTCGCGAGCCTACAGGCCATTCTCATCAGCGGCATCGCATTGGGACATGCTGAACAAGGGAGCGCCCTTCGCGGCGACGCCGTGAAGGGGCGCGAGGTGTTCAACGGCAAAGGCATCTGTCATTACTGCCACGGTACCGATGGGTTTTCGGATCGTCGACCTCAGCTAGCCCCGGACACGAAGGCTGTCATCGACCGGCTGAGTCCGCCGCCGGCAAACCTTCGCAAGCCGGAGCAACTGCAGCTCAAAGATGACAAGGCTCGGTTCCAAGCAATCAGGGAAGGCCATCCCGGTAGCGCCATGCTTCCCGACAAGAATCTCACCGACGAGGAGATCAAAAACCTCCTCGCCTATCTGGCGGCGCTCAGAAAGAACGCCCCGTTGCCCGGCCGAAATCCCTATTGACGGGGACTCAACAACGCCCACGCGGCGCCCACAGCCCAATCGCGGCTGCCTCTGCTATCTCCTCGATGGTTCGTCCCGTCAGCACGGATTCCTGGTACTCGGCCGTCACGTCGGAACCAGGTCTGGCGGCCGCATCGCGCCGTTTGATCAGCAACCACTCGCCCGGCTTGCCCTTCATTTCCACCAACGTGAATTTCCCCTCCAACCGCCGCCCATGAAGATGGAACGCGATCTCGCCCGCCTCAAGCATCTGACCGGCCGAGACACCGAGCATCACACCGGTTACCGGTTCGAACCATCCTCGATCCCACACTAAGACCGGACCGGCGCCATACTGCCCTTCTTCAATCACCCCTTCAAAATCGGCATAGCTCAACTCATGGTCCTCGACCTGAACGGCTAGCCTCTTGCCCCTTGGATCCATCGACGGCCCCTTCGGGATCGCCCAGGATTTCAGGACACCGTCGATTTCCAGACGGAAATCGTAGTGCAGCCGCGAAGCGTGGTGCTTTTGCACGAGAAACATCGGCCTTGTTCTACTCGTCGCCACTCTCCTCCCCCATCTCGTTCAGGCCTTGTAGCCGAATCGCCGCAAGAGCGCTTTGCGCTCGGCAATGTCTGCGTCCTGTTCGATTCCCTTCGGACGCTCACCGTCCACGACACCCATAATGCCCCGCCCCAACCGCGTCTCCGCCAGAATTACCTCCACGGTGTTGGCGGTGGCGCAAAACACTCCGCAGATCTCGGGCACCTGTCTCAACGCCGGCAATACGTTGATGGGATAGCACTCTCGCAAAAAGATGATGAAGCTATGTCCCGCTCCGATGGCCTGGGCATTGCTCCGCGCCAAAGCTGTAAGTTCCTGGTCCGTCCCGCTCCAACGGACCAGGCAGGAGCCGGAAGCCTCACAAAATGCCAGCCCGAATTTGATCCCCGGCACTGCCGTCACCAGGGCCTCATGCACATCCTCGACCGTCTTGATGAAATGCGCCTGGCCGAGAATGACGTTAACCTCCTCGGGCTTTTGGATCGAGACCGCTGTCAGATTCAGAGCCATACCTGCTCACTCCTTCGATTGCATTGCTCGTATCTCGTGAATCGTCTTTCGTCTCTCGCGAAAGGAAATGACGAGTTTTTCTTCACGCTTCACGCTTCACGCTTCACGATCAAGACCGGACAGCCCGCCAATTGCGCCACGGCGCGCGACACGCTGCCGAGCGCCACCGCCTTGACCCCGGTGAGCCCCCGCGAGCCCAATACCAAGAGGTCAGCCCCCTCGCGACGCGCCGCCCGTGCAATGGCTTCAGCCGGGTGGCCCACGAGCAGGCGCGTCTCGACGTTCGCCGACTGTCTCTGGACCAGACGCGCCGCGTCTTGCACCGCCTGATGCGCCGCGGCCCGGCGCCCCCGTAGAAACTGTGCCTGCATCCTCCGGCTTTCCGGATCATGCATCTGCTCCAACACCAGCTTTTCCGCACCAAGCGGCCGCACCACGCTGACGATGATGATGTCGCGCACATCCGGCAGGGTCGCCAACACACCGGCCGCTCGCTGCGCATCAGATGAGCCATCGGTCGCCAGCATGACCCGAAGCCCCGCTCGCCGCGGAACCTTTTCGGGCACCAACAGCACCGAGCAGGGAGCCTCACTCAGCAACCGATGGGAAACGCTCCCAAGAACCACGCCGGTCGTACGGGACACCCCGCCCGTTCCGGAAATCACCAACTCCGGTCGATGCTCGCGAATCAACCGCAGAAGTTCCTGGCTGGGCGCTCCTTCCTGCAACAGGACCTCGACCGACGCAAACACCTCCTCTAACAGTCGGCGAGCCCGATCCAGCAGGGCCTCCGCAACCGCCGCCTGTTGTTGCAGCAGGAGGTGCTGTCCCTTTGCCCCGATAGCGTCCGGAATCTCCAATTGCCCCAAGACATGTACGAGGGTGATGACTGTGTCCTTTGGGTGGGGAAAGCGCCTGGCCCAATGGATGACTCTCTCGGCCGCATCCGACTCATCCAAGGCGACCATCCAACGCCCGGCTACCACATTCGCCTCCATCACGCTGGTATTTGGACTGCTTCCAATATGAAGAAGCATCGGCCGTGCCGCATCGGTCTTTCGCGCAACGCCTGATCAAAACGGTATTCCCGCTCTGCCGGGGCGATCGACAGGCATTTCTGTCCCAAGACGCCACAGGCCTGGATACGGCCATTGTGGCATCCGGACCCTGCCGGCCCGCTTGACCAGGCCCAGAACATCGTTATGTAAGAATTGAGCGGAGACCTCGGTGAGAGGAACAGTAGAGAAAGCGAGGTCAAGCGCAGGGGTGGTGAGCAGGCCCGTGGGTGCTAAGCGGGAAGCCTAAGGCTCCTCCAAGACCTCCCCTTTTCCGAACAGCTCTCTTGGCCCGTCTCCGCTTTACTTTTTTCAATCCCTATCGCGTGATCGATGCGACTCTCGGCAACGAGGTACTGCCGATGGGAGGAGGAGCAATCGATTTGTCTATACCGAGATTGGCGCCACAATCAGCCCTTCTTTGAGAAAAACCTGCATCGCTTCGCGAGCCTGTTTGACCTTCCGTTCAGCAAGCAATTCCACCTGTTGCCTGGTTCGTGAGACTGTGGCCAGGCCCTGTTCCTGGGCCTTCGCCGCCGTCGCGATCGCCAAACGCACCGGCACCTGCCACTCATCCATCGTCGGAAGGATGGAGTCGTCTCGAAGGCCGCGCTCTTGGGCGCAATGGGCCAATTCCTGAGCTGCGGCCATCGCCATCTTGTCGGTGATGGTCCGCGCGCGCACATCCAGCACGCCGCGGAAAATTCCAGGGAACACCAGTGAGTTGTTTACCTGATTGGGGAAATCGCTCCGCCCGGTCGCTACGATCCTGGCTCCCGCCTCCTTCGCCTCCCAGGGCCAAATCTCCGGCACCGGGTTGGCGCAGGCAAACACGATCGCGTCCTCCGCCATCTTGGCCACCCACGCCGGCTTGATGATACCCCCGGCCGAAAAAGCAACGCAGACGTCGGCTCCTTGCAAGGCTTCCGCAATCCCGCCCCGGAGTCCGGTCGGATTGGTTTCCAGACAGATCCGCCATTGCTCGTGATAGGCCGCGTTGTCTTCATACTCACGCCGATGCCGCCCAAGCAGCCCTCCCAAATCACAAGCCAGAATCTTGGCCGGGTCCGCGCCGCTGGAAACAAGGAACCGATAAGTCGGGACATTGGCTGCCCCCATGCCGATCATAGCGATCCGAACCTGTCCGATTTCCTTCCCTACTACCTTGAGTGCGTTCAGCAGCCCGGCGAGCAGGACCGTCCCGGTTCCTTGTTGGTCGTCATGCCACACGGGAATCTTGCACTGTTTCCGCAGCTCTCGCAGCACTTGGAAACACTTAGGCATGGCGATGTCTTCGAGATTGATCGCACCGAACGAAGGCGCCAACAACCGGACTGTGCGCACGAGTTCTTCCGGATCTTTCGTATCCAGGCAAATCGATACCGCATCCACGCCGCCCAGATACTTGAACAGCAGAGCCTTCCCCTCCATCACGGGCAACCCGGCTTCAGGTCCGATATCCCCCAACCCCAATACCCTCGTGCCGTCGGACACGACGGCAATGAGATTGCCTTTGTTCGTGTATTCGTAGACCAAGTCAGGGTCGGCCTGAATCGCCTTGCAGGGCGCCGCGACACCCGGCGTGTACCAAATCGAGAAATCCTCCAGGCTGCGCACAGGACACTTGGGAAAGGTCTGCATCTTCCCCTTGTACTGCGCATGGAGAGGTATCGCCTCGACTGCCGGCTTCGCGGCCTTTTCCAGGAACGTTTCTTCCTTGGACATGCGGTCCTCCCATTACCGTCAAGCCCCGGCAGCCTAAAATACCGGCCGTTCACCACATCGGCGCTCTTGAATCATCCTCGCCTGGCCCGGGCGACCCCAGAACGAACATTCTCGAAATCGTGCTGTGCGTATCGCTATAGGCGGGCAGCAGGGCCCCCTTGCCGCTTCGCCCCTTTCGGCTTCTTGCGCGACGTGGCCATCCGCTTCGCCACATCCCACTCCTCTTCAAGACGGAGCTTGCGAAACCGCCGGATCTGCATCTTGGGGAGATGCGTAAACGGGAGTGAAGCAACGAGCGGACCCGAAGAGCATGAGCAAGCAGATACATCGCCATGCAGCCTCCCAAATCAGACAGGACGGGAGCCGCCTATCGGCAACCGTCGCCTTTTTCCTCACCTCCCGACTATCGGCTGTCGCGGAATGCCTCCGCATATGGCCGTAGCCATCAAGCAGCGTCACGCCGGTAGCAGCACGCCCGTTGGCACCTCACTTGCTCGTAAGGCATCGACGGCTCAATCTTGCGGCTAAGTGAGGGGGTGTCCCGAGGTATGGCTGGTTGGATCGACCATTGGCGCGCCGCTACGGTCGCGATCGGACAGATCGAGGAAGGGCCGGAGTCGACAACCGGTCGACGCTCAGCTAGAAAGTTTTTCAGCGTGTCGGGCACGGGCGTGCTGTTTTCCCTGTACGGGGTCCGCCGGCGGATGACGTGGCTCGTGACCGCCAAACATGTCCTCTACGATCCGGAAGAGCAGTGGGAACCGACGGCCGTCGGCATTTTGTTTCCGCGCAGCCCTCGCGGCCGAATGGTCCAGGCCCTGGAGGTTCCGCTGCAAGACCGGCGGCGCGGGAAGCGGCGTTGGATTGCACACCCGGATCCCTCCGTCGATCTGGCCTGCCTTCCCCTCCCGGTCAGCCTGCACCCGCGACGCAGGGGCGGCCCGGCTTCGGTCGCCTGGATGGACATCGCCACCACGGCAGACCTCTATGAAGGCGCCCCCGTTGTCGTGCTCGGATACCCCGCCGTGTTCAACTTGCCGGACTGGCCCTGTGCGATTGTTCGACAGGGCATGGTTTCCTGGGTCTCGCCGCGAAGCCCCGGCTCACAGGTGTTCTTGATCGACAGCCACGTGTATCCCGGCAACAGCGGCGGCCCGGTATTCCGACTTCCGGCTATGATGGATCGGCAAGGACACATGACGAGCGGTGGACCGGTGACACTACTCGGCATCGTCACCAGGGCAAGCATCCAAAGCCTGCCGTTGCTCGCGGGCGGAAAACCGGTGGAACTACATTATCGTGGAAAACGCGCGGGGGAGCCCCTGCTGTCGCGTAGTTTTCTGGGGCTTGGAATGGTGGAACCGGCCTATCGAATCAAACAGCTCCTGGTCTCAGCCTCTCGAACCGCACGACGCCGACGGCGGCCGACGGCG
The DNA here is from genome assembly GCA_019637075.1 of Nitrospiraceae bacterium. Taxonomy (NCBI): domain Bacteria; kingdom Pseudomonadati; phylum Nitrospirota; class Nitrospiria; order Nitrospirales; family Nitrospiraceae; species Nitrospiraceae bacterium. The sequence goes on from JAHBWI010000002.1 coordinate 684,942, forward strand.
TAGCGGCGCAATCGCATCAGTTGAGCGGAGTCGCCGCCGCGACGGCGCGGGCCTGGAGCCGCTGCAGCTCGCGGGTCTCGCTCATCTTGCGGCGATGCTCCAAGATCAGCGGATCCACATGGTCTCCACACATCACGCAACGTCGGCCCACCACGTTGGCTTCGCGGATTTCGACCGGCACCATGAAACCGCCGCAACGATGACAGGCGTCCCGCGCACTGCTCGTTCTATCGATCACCATCGGAAGGATCTCCTTTCTCTGCGGTGGGTGGATCGGCTCACTTCGTTGGTTCTATAGAGTCACGGCCACGCGAAAAGATTCACCCTCGTCGAGCCCGCGCGATGATGTCCCGAAGCAATTCCGCAAGGGTCGGACTCCCCACCTCTGTCGCCTCGTAGCTCACTCGAACGGTCGGCTGCGTGATCCGGATGAGGCGGGCCAAGTCCACCGGCGTCGCAATCACGACGAGATCGCACGGCACCTTGGCAATCGTTGACTCCAACTCGCTGATCTGTTCCGCTCCGTACCCCATGGCAGGAAGCACCGGGCCCAAGTGCGGATAGTCCGTCCAAAGCCGACGCAAACTCCCGACGGCGTAGGGTTTCGGATCGATGATGGCCCCACCCTCGTTCTGCCGAACCGCCAGAAGGCCGGCCCCCGACGCCATTCCACCGTGCGTCACGCTCGGCCCATCCTCGACGACCAGGATCCGCTGCCCCCGAAGCCGGTCTCGCTCCGGTAGGCCCGGAGGCATGGCCACCTCCACCAACGCGGCGCGCGGATTCACCCGACCGACGAAGCGGCGTGCCGCCTCCCGCTCCGCGGCGCTGGCGCTGTCGATTTTCGACAGGATCGCGACGTCCGCACGCAGCAGGTTTACGTGTCCGGGGAAATACCCCTGTGCATCCGTCAGACGATGCGGATCCACGACGACGATCTCCAAATCGGGCACGAAGAACGGCCAGTCGTTGTTTCCTCCATCCCAGACGATCACGTCGGCTTCCGATTCGACTGCGCGAAGCACTCCTTCGTAATCGACGCCAGCATAGACCGTCCTCCCGGCCCGAAGGTGCGGCTCATATTCCTCCCGCTCCTCGATCGTGCAGGCAGCCGCATCCAGATCCGCAAGTCGGACGAACCGCTGGACCGCTTGCAGTTCCAAATCTCCGTACGGCATTGGATGCCGGACCAGGCCGATCCGCAGTCCGGCCGCGGCCAGGACCGCGCTGACGCGTCGGGAGACCGGACTCTTCCCTGCTCCGGTCCGAGTCGCGCAGATCGAAACCACCGGCTTGCGGGCGGCCAACATGGTACTCCTGGTACCCGGTACGCAAAACGACGCCCCTGCCGCAATCACCCGCGAGGCCGTCCGCATCACGGCTTCATGCGACACATCGCTGTAGGCAAAGATCACCTGATCGATGTGGTGGTGCTGGATGAGTCGCTCCAACTCTGCCTCGGGATAGATAGGAATGCCATCGGGGTACAAGGCGCCGGCAAGCGCAGCCGGGTAGCGCCGATCCTGAATGTTAGGAATCTGGGCAGCGGTAAACCCCATCACCTGATGAGCCAGACTGCCTCGAAACAGCAGGTTGAACGTGTGAAAATCCCTCCCCGCTGCTCCCATGATCAACACACGAGTCGTCTCATGCTTGGCGTGATTGTCCACGGCCACTCCCTCGTCGCTGGTGACTTCTGCCACAGGGCCGACAGTTCTCTGGCCGGCCGGCACGTGTAAGACAAGCCATTCCCGCTGTTTTTCCCGCCGCCCGCACACGTCGCCGTGGTCTATGCCTTGCAGAACCCATGCTCAGGCTATGGTTTCGTGTATGACTTGGAAACCCATTATCAAGTCCAGACGGGAATGGGACATCGTCCCGAACCTGCACGAGTACGAGGCGATCCGTCAGTCCTTTTCATGGGAGAAGGCGCGGGCTGAACTGGATGGGTTGCCGAACAGCTCCGGCCTCAATATCGCCCACGAAGCGGTGGTGCGCCACGCGACCGGACAGAGAGCCGGCCATACTGCGCTCCGATGGCTGGGCAAATCCGGAACGCTGGTGGATTTTTCCTATGCGCGGCTCCACGAACTCACGAATCGATTCGCCAATATGCTGGCGTCGCGCGGCATCGGCAAAGGCGATCGCCTGTTCGTCTTGGCCGGCCGCATCCCTGAACTCTATATCTCAGCGCTCGGCACGCTGAAGCATCGCGCCGTCTTCTGTCCTCTGTTTTCAGCTTTCGGCCCGGAGCCGATTCGCGCCCGCCTGACGATCGGAGAGGCAAAGGTGTTGGTCACAACCGAAGCGCTGTACCATCGTAAGGTGGCCGCGATTCGGGACGCGCTGCCCAAGTTGGAACACATCATTCTGATCGGTGAAGGAGGCGTAACGACGGCGGTGCCGCGTACCGAAGATTTTCACCGACTGCTGGACGAGGCCTCGCCGAACTATGAGATTGGCCCCACCGACCCGGAAGACATGGCCTTGCTCCATTTTACGAGCGGCACCACCGGTACACCGAAGGGCGCCATCCATGTGCACGAAGCCGTGGTGGCCCACCACATGACCGGCAAACTCGCCCTCGACTTCCATCCGGAAGACATCTTCTGGTGCACGGCCGACCCAGGCTGGGTCACTGGGACCTCCTACGGCATCATCGCTCCCCTCACGAATGGGGTCACCGCGATCGTCGACGAAGTGGAATTCGATGCGGCACGGTGGTACGGCATCCTGCAAGAGCAACGGGTGTCCGTGTGGTACACGGCCCCCACGGCGATCCGCATGATGATGAAGACCGGCGCGAATCTGGCGCATACGTATGACTTGCGTCACCTGCGCTTCTTGGCGAGCGTGGGAGAACCGCTCAATCCGGAAGCGGTCGTCTGGGGACAAGAGGCCTTCGGCCGCCCCTTCCACGACAACTGGTGGCAGACCGAAACGGGCGGCATTATGATCGCCAACTACGCCGCGATGGACATTCGTCCCGGTTCGATGGGCCGCCCCTTGCCGGGCATCGAAGCCGGAATCGTGCGCAAGACCGAGGACGGCAGGGTGAACACCATCGAGCAACCCGGCGTCCAAGGCGAACTGGCCCTGCGTCCCGGCTGGCCTTCCATGTTCCGCGGATACTGGAACGAACCGGAACGCTACAAGAAATGCTTCGCCGAAGGTTGGTACCTGACCGGCGATCTGGCCAAGCGGGACGAGGACGGCTACTTCTGGTTCGTCGGACGGGCCGACGACGTCATCAAGACCTCGGGGCACCTGATCGGGCCTTTCGAAGTCGAAAGCGCCTTGATCGAGCATCGAGCAGTCGCCGAAGCCGGCGTCATCGGGAAGCCCGATCCCGTCGCCTTGGAAATCGTGAAGGCCTTCGTGTCGCTCAAGGACGGCTTCGAACCGAGCGACGCATTGCGGCGAGAGTTGCTGGGGTTTGCGCGGGCGCGGCTGGGAGCCGCCGTGGCGCCGAAAGACATCACGTTCCTACCGACGCTGCCCAAAACGAGAAGCGGAAAAATCATGCGACGTCTGCTGAAGGCGCGCGAACTCGGTCTCCCGGAAGGAGACACCTCGACGTTGGAAGGGTGAGCGTTAGCATGAGTACCGTTGCAGACCGCAAGCAAGGACTCGAATGGCTGCGGCAGATGCTCCGAATCCGACGCTTTGAAGAAAAATCCGCCGAGCTCTACCAGCGTGGCGCGATTCGCGGATTTCTGCATCTCTATATCGGCGAAGAGGCCGTCGCAGCCGGTTCGATCCCCTGCCTCGATGCCGAGGATGCGATCGTGGCCACGTATCGGGAACATGGCCACGCCCTGATCAGGGGCACTCCGATGCGGGCCCTGATGGCGGAGCTCTACGGCAAGGCGACCGGCTGCGCGCGAGGCCGCGGCGGTTCCATGCACTTTTTTGATGCGGCGCGGCGGTTCTTCGGCGGGCTGGCGATCGTGGCCGGGGGTTTGCCCGTCGCGGTCGGACTCGCCTTGGCCGACATCATGCAGCAGCGACAGCGCGTAACCGCCTGTTATTTCGGGGACGGCGCGGTGGCGGAAGGCGAATTTCACGAGTCGCTGAATCTGGCTGCCCTCTGGAAGCTGCCGGTACTCTTTCTCTGCGAGAACAACCTCTACGCCATGGGAACGGCGTTGGCGCGCCACCAATCACAGACCGACTTGGCGGCCAAGGCCCAAGCCTATGCGATCACGGCAGAAGCAGTCGACGGAATGGACGTGGTGGCCGTCGCCGCCGCCACCAGGCGCGCGGTCGAGGCCGTGCGTTGCGGTAAGGGGCCGTATTTTCTGGAGTACCGAACCTACCGGTTTCGCGCCCATTCGATGTACGACGCGGAACTCTATCGGAGCAAAGATGAGGTTGCGGCATGGAAGCAGCGGGACCCGATCCTGCTGCTTCAACAGACCCTCCGTACCTCCCATGGACTCAACGACGCTGAATGGTCCTCGATGGAATCGGCCGTCGCCTCGGAAATCGACGAGGCCGTCGCCTTCGCTGAAGGCAGTCCCTGGGAACCGGTCGAAGATTTGACGAAGGATGTCCTGACCGACGTAAGCGGACAGACGTGAGAAGCGACACGTGGGGGGAGCACCGAAGAATGTTTTCCGTGCCATAAACCATTCGCCATACGCTCTGCACGAGATAGGCTTCACGAACGACGAGAGACACTTCAGCAAGAGCGAGCCCCGTCGCTATGACGAAGATGACCTATCGAGAAGCTGTCCGGACCGGAATGCGGGAAGCCCTGCAGAATGACCCGCGCGTATTCCTCATGGGAGAAGACGTCGGAAGGTACGGCGGGACCTATGCGTGCAGCAAAGGATTGTTGGCCGAGTTCGGCCCGGAACGGATCCGCGATACGCCTCTCTCCGAAAGCACCTTCGTCGGCGCGGGTATCGGAGCGGCGCTGGGCGGCATGAGGCCGATCGTCGAAGTGATGACCGTGAATTTCAGTCTCCTAGCCCTCGACCAGATCGTGAATAACGCCGCGACGCTTCGACACATGTCAGGCGGCCAGTTCAGCGTGCCGCTCGTGGTCCGCATGGCGACCGGCGCAGGCCGACAGGTGGCGGCCCAACATTCGCACAGTTTCGAGGGTTGGTACGCCCACATCCCCGGCATTACGGTGCTGACGCCTGCCACGGTGACCGATGCGCACGGCATGTTGCTCACAGCGCTGAGGCAACCGGATCCGGTCTTCATCTTCGAGCATGCCTATCTCTACTCCATGGAAGGCGAGTTGGAAGACCAGGCCTTGCCGGTGGACATCTCCAAGGCCGCCGTCCGCCGGACCGGAAAGGACGTAAGCCTGATCACCTTCGGCGGCGGATTGTGGAAAGCACTCGCTGCCGCCGAGGAACTCGCCAAACAGGGCATTGAGGCGGAGGTGCTCGATCTACGCGTACTTCGCCCTTTGGACACCGAGACCCTCTTGGCCTCCGTCAGGCACACCCATCGCGCCGTAGTTATCGATGAAGGCTGGCGGCAAGGGAGTTTTGCGGCGGAGATCGTCGCTCAGATCGTCGAAGGGGCGTTTTACGATCTCGATGCACCGATCGCGCGCGTCTGCAGCGCCGAGGTCCCGATTCCCTATGCCAAGCACCTCGAGGACGCAGCACTGCCGAGCGTGGAAGCAATCCAGCGCGCCGCGCGCGTTATGTGCGCGAAGTGAAGCGGAGCTATGAAACGGCTCAACCTGCTCCTATCGTCGAACCGGCATTTTTCAGAGGCGCGCTCAACCGTCCCACGTTTGCCCTTTACGCAGCTGCCTTGCTCCGGGTGACTCATGGCTGACTTTCTCATGCCCACGCTGGGGGCGGATATGACCCAAGGCACGCTGGTCGCTTGGAAGAAGCGGCCCGGCGACCATGTGACCAAGGGCGAAATCATCGCCGAAGTCGACACGGAGAAATCAGCGATCGAGGTCGAGTCGCTGCACACGGGAATCGTCGAACGGCTGTTGGTGCAACCAGGTGATACCGTCCCGGTCGGGACGGCCATGGCGGTCATTCGCGAGGAAGGTCCCTCGGCATCGGTTTCGTCTGTCCCGAGTTCGGCGGTCGCACCGCCTGCCCCAGCCGCACCGGCGGTCAAGGCTGCTGCGGAAGCCGACCGACTTCGCATATCACCTGCAGCACGGAAGCTCGCAGCCGAGCGGGGAATCGATCCGGCCGGCTTGCATGGTACTGGGCCGGACAGTGTCATTACGTTGGAGGACGTCAACCATGCGTCGGCCGTCACGGCCACGGCTTCCCCAGAGTGGGTCCGCGCGACAGCGACGGAGCGCCAGGCCCGCATGAGGCAAACCATCGCGGCAGCGATGACGCGATCAAAACGCGAAATCCCCCACTACTATTTGAGCACCACCTTCGACATGGGGCCAGCCGTGACTTGGCTCAAGGAGGCAAATGAAAAGCGGCCTGTGACCGAACGATTGTTGTATGGCGTCATGCTCGTCAAGGCCGTGGCCTTGGCATTACGGAAGGTTCCGGAACTCAATGCCCTCTGGAAAGGAAACGACGCCGAGCCTCAGGATCGCATCCACATCGGCACCGCCATCTCCTTGCGTCAAGGAGGCCTCGTGGCACCGGCCCTGCACGACGCGGACCGACAAAGTCTCGGCGACCTGATGAGGAGCTTTCAGGATCTCGTGATGCGTGCCAGGGCCGGGACATTGCGGAGCTCGGAGATGTCCGACCCGACCATCACGGTCACGAGCCTCGGCGAGCAGGGAGTGGAAACCGTGTTCGGAGTGATTTATCCTCCCCAAGTCGCGCTGGTGGGGTTCGGCAAGCTGGTTGAGCGTCCTTGGGTTGTCGGAGGCAGAATCCTTCCCCGCCCGGTGATTACGGTCTCCCTGTCGGCCGACCATCGCGTGACGGACGGCCATCGCGGGGCGCGGTTCCTCGCGGAGCTCGAGACCCTACTCCAGCAACCGGAGTCACTATGAGTTCGCCGGCCCCGGATCAGATTCGCGCCTTGGTGCTGCGCCTCTTGGGAGAGATCGCCCCGGAGGCCGACCTTACGACGCTCAACCCGGACGCCAGCTTCCGCGACCAACTCGATCTGGACTCCATGGACTTTCTAAACTTCGTGCTGGCGCTCCACAAGGAACTGCAGATCGACATCCCCGAAGCCGATTATCCGAAATTCGCCAGCCTCAACGGCTGCATCGCACAACTTGCGGCAGCACAACCATGACGACCGCCAAGCCACAGAACGATTATCGCATCCTAAAAGTGCTTGTTGGCTCGCAAGCGCACGGACTGGCCGGCCCTGAGAGCGATGCCGACTATCGCAGTGTCTTCGTCATTCCGACGGCAGACCTGTTTCGTGTCGGCTTCAAGTACCAAGGCACCAAGATGGTAAAGCAGGAGGAGGACGAGACCGCGTGGGAGATCGGGCTGTTCCTGACCTTGGCCACCGAATGTTATCCCCTCGTCTTGGAAACCCTCGTTGCGCCGGTCGCGGCGGCGGATGATTGGGGAGGGGAATTGCGGACCCTCTTTCCGGCGCTCTGGTCGCCGGAACAAGCCTTCCAGGCCTTCGCCGGGTACTGCGAGAATCAGCGGAAGAAAATGCTCGATCGTAAAGATGGTCGTCCGGAAAAGTACGCCGCGGCCTATATCCGGGTACTCTTCAACCTCTGCGAGCTGCTCGAACGGGAAACCTTCGCCATCAGGGTCAGCGAAACACCCATCGGTGAAACCGTCGCCACAATCAAAAGTGGGAAATACCGCACCGGGGAAGTCATCGACCTGGGAGAGTCATTGTTGGAACGGGCCAAGCACAACCTTCCCCTCTGCAGGCATCGGCCGAACCCGGAACTCGTCGACCGCTTCCTCTATCGCATCAGGAAAGCGTTCTTAGTCTGATCACCGCACTCATTGCCGACCGATTGCGCCTGCTCCTCCGCACACAACGGAACCCGCCTCTGTGTGGATTCGGAGTTGGTAACCGGCCGAGGTCGATCCGAACAATCCAGCAATCACCCTCTGCTTGACTGTCCCGCATCTCCCATTCTTCATGCTCCCCCGAGAGCCGTGCCTCCTACTGGCACCGAGATGGAAATGCGTCCCTTCGGACCCAACCCCGCAACTGATGCAGCCCCGAAACCTCGCCCACTCTCGCGGCACAGAGGCGGGGACTTCGACTTACCCTGGCTCCACCTCCCTTCAATTGGAAAGCTAGCCACCGTTCGGCCTCGATCAATGAGGTAATTGGCAACATCCCTGCAAACCGAGGCTGTCCCGTATCGCCCCAACCCTCATCCATCCAATGCCTTATGGCGATGGAATGACGACCTAACTCTGTGAACTTCAAGCACTCCTCCCTCGAATCCCGAAGCAAGCGGCTCCTGGCACTTACTCTGCAACGCTCTCGTTCAACAGCACCTGCGTCTGAAGCATGGAGATGACCGTGAGTCAGGCTGCCCACATCATTCGCGACAGACTTCGGCACATGCATTTCTGTTCGCTTGACGATCTTATTCGCACCTGCCCGACAGTCGGCTGGAACGAGATTTTCTGTGAGTTGGACCAAATGAGCCGGTCAGGTTCGCTACTGCTCTCCAACCAAGGCCACGGTCGATGCGGCATTCGACCGGTCGAGGCATCGACCGGCGCGTACGCCGAGCCGGAAGCACTCTCTCATTCACCCACCATTACGCAGGAGGAAGGGTCATGAGCGGCTTAACACGTTGGGAACCGTTCCGCTCCCAGTGGAATCCATGGAAAGAACTCGAAGATATGGAGAAGCGATTGTCGTCGCTGTGGGGAAGGCCGGTCCCCAAGACCGGTGGGGAACGGGAATCCATCTCGGTCGCCGAATGGTCCCCGCTCGTGGACATTACCGAAGACGACAAGGAATATCTGATCAACGCCGAACTGCCTGAAGTGAAGCGGGAAGATGTGAAGCTGACCGTGCAGGATAACGTGCTGTCCATCTCGGGTGATCGCAAGTGCGAAAAAGAAGAGAAGGGCAAGAAATACCATCGGGTCGAACGAACCTACGGCAGCTTCCTGCGAAGCTTTACGGTTCCGGAAGACGCCGACGGCGGCAAGGTCACCGCCGAGTACAAGGACGGAATGCTCAAAGTACATCTCCCCAAGACAGAGAAAAGCAAACCGAAGAGCGTCGAGGTCAAAATCGCCTGAACCGACCGGTGCGCTCATGGAACGGGACCTGTTCAGAAATCGGGAAGAAGCCGGCGAACTCCTGGCCGCAGCGCTCACGGCATATCGGGATGATCCTCATGCGATCATCCTGGCGCTCCCGCGCGGCGGCGTGGCCGTCGGGTATCAGCTCAGCATCGCGCTCCATCTGCCCCTGGACGTCCTGATCAGCCGAAAGATCGGCGCACCGGACAACCCGGAGTATGCGATGGGCGCGGTCAGCGAAACCGGCAGCGTCTATTGGAATCGCGACGCGCTGCGCGGATTGCCCCTCTCTCAGCGAGATCTGGACCGGGCGGTCCATGCCCAGAAGGACGAGGTGGCGCGCCGCGTGGCTCTCTATCGGCAAGGACGTCCGTTTCCAGATCTGACCGATCGCACGGTGATCCTGGTCGACGACGGTATTGCGACGGGCGCCACCTTCTTCGCCTCCGTCGCCGCGGCACGTCAACGACATCCACGCCGCCTGATCGGCGCCATTCCCGTCGGCCCGAGCGGCACAATCCGCGAGGTGCGCGCGGCCGTAGACGAACTCGTCGTGCTAATGGTGCCGGAACCGTTCTACGCCGTAGGAAATTTCTTCGAAGACTTTGCGCAGGTGGAGGATCAGGAGGTGCTGCAGTATCTGAACCTGGCCGAGGAAGCTCTGGCAGGACACGGCACCACCCATTAACCAGTCCGGATCCGTCATTGCGGGAAAGGATTGCGTCATGACAGCCAAAACGCACAACCCGTCAGGCCTGGGCGCCCGGAGAGACCGGACGGTCCAGGAGTACCAACACGACACGTACAAGCTTCGAGGCAAACTGAAGGAACCCACGGTTTGCACGTCCTGCGGCGCCGTGTTTCATAAGGGACGCTGGGCCTGGGGCGCGAAACCCGAAGGAGCCGAGGAAATCACCTGTCCGGCCTGCCTCCGGATACGCGACAAGTATCCCAAGGGATTCGTGACCCTAAAGGGCTCCTTCGTTGCGGAGCAGCACGAACAGGTCATGGGAATCGTGCACCATTCCGAATCGAAAGAAAAACGGGAACACCCGCTCTCGCGCATCATGGGAGTAGAACGGCGGCCCGAGGGACTGGTCGTCTCGACCACCGATACGCACCTACCTCGACTCATCGGCGAAGCGTTGCAACATGCCTATCACGGAGAATTGGACCTTCACTATGACGACGATGAAGACTTCGTCCGCGTTACCTGGACCAGATAACCGTACGGCAGCGCGCCGGGCCATGCTTGTCCTCTCGGCGATTTGGCTCTGCCTGTCGGCGTGGCCGGCGATCCTCGGAGCCGACGAGTCGACTCCGTCGCCGGGACCGCACGAGCAGCGCATCGAAGTGCTGATGCGCAACTACGATTTTGTCCTCGCCCAGCCGGCTCAATTGCGTTTCGGCATCCCGACCGTGATCATCCTCCGCAATCAGGACATCGTGCCGCACGGCTTCTCGTCGACCGCGATGGCACAGTTGGCAATCCAGGCTCATGGCGAAGGAGTAGCCGTCCAGGGGAAAGGGATCGAAGGCTTCCGCGTCGATCCCGGGAAGACGCTGGCGATTCATTTGGTGACCGACCGCAGCAATCGGATTCTCTTCAACTGCGATCTGCACCCGCAAATGAAAGGCGAGTTGTTCGTGCTGGAGATTCCCGCGGCGTGACGTTCGGCAGGAGAACAAGGCCTATGGCGCGCACCAACCGATCAACCCGCTTTATCCGTTGGGTTCTCCTGTCGGTGCTGTGCATGATCGCGCTCTCGGTGCTTTCGGCGGCCGCAGCCGTCGAGATCATCCCCGGCGCGGCAGGCGAGTTGGATCCACAGACGGTCGCGGATGTGGTGACGCTGTTCCGCCGCGCCGACCAAGCGGTGCAGGCGCGCGATGTCGGCGGCGTGATGGTCCTCTATTCCGAGCATTACAACTACCACGGCCTGAGCAAGGCCGACCTGGCAAAGGTATGGAGCGACTTGTTCGACGAGTACAAGGACCTCTCGGACATCCATCGGTTCTCCAAGTTCACGAAGGTAGGGGCCGGATCGAAGGCCGTGATCGAGGTGACCTGTACCGGCAGCCTCTGGGGACTCTCGAAGACCAGCGGTCTGCGCGTTCCGATCGACAGTTGGTTCCAGGAAATCCATTACCTCTCGTCCGAGGAAGGGGGCTGGCGCCTTCGAGGCAACGTCGGGGAGATTCCGCGGTTGATGCCGTTCGGGACGTCTCCACACCCATTGTTCTAAGGCGCTGAGTGGTCGGCGAATACGCTGGCACAAGCAAGATGTTCCAAGAGATCATGGGTTCTCGCCCGCCCAGCCCCGGCAGCTAAGACGCGCCATTCCGCGCGAGAGGCCCTAGCGAACGACAAGGCGAGGCATACGTTCCGGCCTGTACGTCGAGTCTTGGAGCGACGCGAGAACGGAGCTCAAAGCCGTTTTCAACATCCTGCAGAGGAGGCCCCTATGCGTGTCGTGATGGCGCTGGACTGGGCGGAGCATGCATTCTCCGCCGTCCGCCAAGCCCTCGAACTCTACGCCGTGAAAGATGCGGTACTGGTGCATGGTGTCGACCTTGGGTTGTTCCAATACCCACTCATCGCGGAAATGTCGAACCTGCAGGGCTACGACGACTTCCGCAAGGCGATGCGACAGGCCGGCGAGCAGTTGCTTGACCATGCGGCCACGCTGCTTCCCCGACAAGGGGTCACCGTGAGACGCGTCTGTGAGTTCGCCAAACCGGCCGCGCTGATCATCGATACCGCCAAGAAAGAACAGGCCGACCTCATCGCGATCGGCGCCCGTGGTCGCGGCCGCGTCGGCGAGGTCTTGCTGGGCAGCGTGTCGCATCGAGTCGCGCAACATGCCCACTGTTCGACCCTGGTGGTCAAAGATCGGATGGGCCCGGTGAAACGGGTCGTGGTCGCGGTGGAGAGCCATGAGGACGGCACTCGCATCAAGGACTGGCTCATCCGCCATCCGTTCAAAGAGCCGGCCGGGCTGACGTTGGTCAGCGTGGTCCGCCCGATTCCCGCCACGGACCCGTTCAGCCTGTTCCCGGTTCAGGATTGGACGGACACGGCCGTTCGACATGCCGAAGACGTCGTCAAACAGTTAGGCACGGCCGTCATGGATCATCGCTACAGCGTCGGAACCCATGTGGCCGTGGGCGACCCGGTCGAGGTGGTGATCCAGCAGGCTGACTCGGCCGACTTGCTGATCATCGGCTCGCACGGACGCAAGGCGGTAGAACGGTTTCTCCTGGGCAGCATCTCGCACGCCCTGGTACACCGATCGGCCTGTCCGGTCTTGATCGTCCGATGACCATTGAATCGCTCCCGTGAGGGGGCATAGCCCAAAAGGAGTCGATACGATGAAGGTGTTCAGCGTCCTGAGCGGTCTCTGTCTCGTCATGCTATGCAGCACTTGGGCGGTCGGCCAGGTGCACCGTGGAAATCCACGGGAGGGACAAGTGATCTATCAGACCAATTGCCTGCGCTGCCATGGAGAAAAGCTCGACGGCAAGGGCCCGGACGGCCTGTATCTGATCGTTCGGCCCGCCGATCTTCGGTCGATCAACACACGGACCAAGACCGACTGGGAATTGTTGATCACCATCTCCAACGGCGTCCTGTTCAGCCCGATGCACGGATTTCGAGGCAAACTGACGGACCAACAGATGCTCGACGTGCTGTCCTATATTCGGTCGGTCGCACCGCCCGACTTCGCCAGTTAGTCGGAGACGGGGGTGACCTCGAAGCGACCCTGGTGCAGCAACATCGGTCGCCTGCCGGCACTTCTGTTGCTCACCACCTTCTGGTCCATCGCATCGGTTGCTGCCCCGGCAGTCGAGATGGAAGTGTTCGTGCGCGAAGGTTGTCCACGCTGTTCGGCCGCGGAAGCATTCCTCGCCGGACTGACAGGCAAACGGCCGGAGCTGCTGGTGCAGTATCGAGATGTGGGACGAGACCCACCGATGCTCGCCCGGCTCCGGCAACTCGCGGCCGAACGACACATCAGCCAGGTAGGCCTACCGGCGTTCTTCATCCGCGACCGGTTGATCGTGGGCTATCAGGACGAGGTCAGCACCGGCGCCCGGCTGCTCGAGCTGTTGGACCACGTCACGAACGAGGCGATGCCGAACAAGGTTGAGGCCTGCAGGGTCGAACCCCGTGAGGGTTGCGCTGCGCCGGCGGATGCCGACCAGGGTATTTCACTGCCCTGGATCGGCCGGACCACGGTACGAGACGTCGGACTCCCGCTGTTTACGATCGCCATCGGGTTACTCGACGGCTTCAATCCTTGTGCCATGTGGGTGCTGCTGTTTCTCCTCTCGCTCCTGGTCTCGCTTCGGAACCGATACACCATGGCCCTGGTGGCGGGTACGTTCGTGGTGGTCAGCGGGTTGGTTTATTTTGCTTTCATGGCGGCGTGGTTGAATCTGTTTCTCGTGATCGGGCTTTCGCGCGGCATCCAACTTGTGCTGGGCACCATGGCGTTGGTGATCGGCGCGATCAATGTAAAAGATTTCTATGCCTTCCGGCGGGGCCTCACCCTGACTATTCCCGAACGCGCGAAGCCCGGGCTCTTCGCGCGCCTGCGAGACATCGTGCAAGCGGAGCACCTCGTCGGGGCCTTGATCGGCGTGACGGTGCTGGCGATCCTGGTCAACGTGGTCGAACTCCTCTGTACCGCCGGCTTTCCGGCCCTCTACACACAGATCCTGACGATGCAGCAACTTCCGGCCTGGCACTATTATGGATATTTGGCCCTTTACAACCTCGCCTATATATTCGACGATGCGGCGATGGTCACCATCACCGTCATCACCCTCAGCCACCGGAAGTTGGCCGAACGCGAAGGCCGGTGGTTGAAACTGGCCGGCGGCGCCGTCATGATCGGGCTCGGCCTCATCCTCCTCGTGAAACCGAATCTCCTCGTCTAGGAACCCGATGCAACGGATGCGACCACGATATCTGCCGCCTCTCCCGGATGAACCGCTCGAGACCGGCCGCGCGCTGCTCCGGGACGGCACGACGGTGCTGCTTCGCCCGTCCGAGCCGAGCGACGCCGGCGCCTTCGAGAGATTCGTATCCCAGCTCTCGCCCGAATCTCGCCGGCACCGTTTCTTTTCCGAAAATGCGCCGCCGCCCGACACGCTTCGACCGCTCTGCGAGTCTTCCCATCCCGATCAACGTATGACCCTGCTGGCGCTCCGCGAACAGGACGGCGCTTTGCAGATCGTCGGGGCCGGTTCCTACTTCATGCGTGACCGCACGACCGCTGAGGTCGCCTTTGCGGTGGCCGACAGCCTGCGCGGTCAAGGGCTCGGAACCATTCTGCTCGAACGGATGGCGCTCCTGGCGCTGCGGCACGGATTCACCAGGCTCTGGGCCGTCACCCATGCCGACAATCTGGCCATGCGCGAGGTGTTCGACGAGTCAGGGTTTTCGGTCCATGAGCACATCGAAGGCGGCGATATCGAAGTCGACCTCTCCTTGGCGCCGAGCGAAGCCACGGCACAACGGGCGGACTGGCGGGAACGTATCGCCACCGCCGCCTCGCTCGGCCCGTTGCTCCATCCGACGTCGGTCGCGATTGTCGGCGCGTCACGCGATCCGCACAGCATCGGGTACCGCCTTCTGGATGCCGCGCGCAGCAATGATTTTCACGGCCGTCTCTACCCGATCAATCCTCACGCCTCGACCATCGGCGGGCTGCAGGCCTATCCGTCCCTCCGAGCCCTGCCGGAGCCGGTCGACTTGGCCGTCATCGCGGTGCCCCACGACATCGTACCGAAAGTGGTCGAGGAATGCGCGCTGTCGGGAGTGCGGGCACTCGTCGTCATCTCGTCGGGCTTCGCTGAAGTCGGTACGGAGGGCAAGCGCCGGCAGGATGCGCTGTTGGAAGCCGTGCGCCGGCACGGCATGCGCATGGTCGGTCCCAATTGCTTCGGCATCTTGAACACAAACTCGGCCGTTCATCTGAATGCGACGTTCACCTCGGTCTTCCCCCGCCCGGGACGCATCGCGATGTCATCGCAAAGCGGAGCCTTGGGGTTGGCCCTGCTTGCGGCCACCGATCGGCTGCAGCTCGGCATTTCGACCTTCGTGAGCGTCGGCAACAAGGCCGACGTGTCGTTGAACGACCTGTTGCAGTATTGGGAAAACGATCCCGCCACCGGCATCATCTTGCTGTACGCCGAATCCTTCGGCAACCCGCGCAAGTTCGCCCGCATCGCCAAACGGGTCGCGAGGCAGAAGCCGATCATCGCCCTCAAAGCGGGCCGGACGTCCTCGGGGCGGCGAGCGGCAGGCTCCCATACCGCTGCGCTCGCGGCCGACAACGTTGCAGTCGACGCGCTGTTCCGTCAAACGGGAATCGTGCGGGCTGAGAATCTGGAAGAGCTGTTCGCACTTGCGCTTGGGTTTTCCGAGCAGCCGCTTCCCCGAGGACGGCGCGTCGGCATCCTGACCAACGCCGGCGGACCCGGCATCCTCTGCGCCGACGCCTGTGAAGCCGGAGGACTCACAGTGCCCACCCTGTCGGATGAAACGCAATCGCGACTACGATCGTTTCTCCCTGCGGCTGCCGCACTCCAGAATCCGGTCGACCTAATCGCCTCCGCCTCGTCCGAGCAATACCAGGAGGCCATCCACACCCTGCTGGCGTCGCCGGAACTCGATGCGCTGATCGTCCTCTACATCGCCGTCACCGCCACCGATACCGAACCCATCGCCGACGGGATCCGCAAAGGCATCCTGCAGGCGCGCACACAGCAGGCAGACGGGAAACCGGTCTACATCGTCTGGATGGCGGAAGCAGACCGTGATCGGCGCTTCATGCTGCTCAACGAAACGATCCCGACCTTTGCCCTCCCCGAATTGCCCGCACGCGTACTGGGCCGAGCCGCCGACTATGTCGAATGGCGCCGCAGTCCGCCGGGGATGATCCCCGATTTCGACGACCTTCAAACCGAAGCAGCTCGCGCCTGCTGTCGTGATGCCTTGACCCAACGAGGCCCGGGCTGGCTCACCGTCACGGAGACCCGTCGCGTGCTGGAATCCTTCGGGTTACCGGTTCCGAGTGGGGGTGTCGCGAAAACCGCCGACGAGGCCGCTGCCATTGCTGAGCGAATCGGCTTTCCCGTCGCGGCCAAATTGGCGTCGCATCGGATCGTACACAAGACTGAGGTCGGCGGGGTTCGACTCAACCTTCCCGATGGCAGGGCGGTGCGCGACGCATTCGAGGCCATCCGCGCGCGGTTGGCTCAGGACGACACGTTGGACGGGATGGAAGGGGTGCTGGTTCAGCCGATGGTGAAGAGCGGCGTGGAGGTCATGGCTGGCATGACGCAAGATCCATCCTTCGGTCCCTTGCTCGGATTTGGCCTCGGTGGCATCCACGTCGAGATTCTGGGAGACGTCCAATTCAGAGTCACGCCGCTCACCGAAGTCGACGCCGCCGACATGGTGAAGAGCATCAAAGGGCGCAGACTCTTGGAAGGTTATCGCGGCCATCCGGCCGCCGATATCGGCGCGTTGGAAGAGCTGCTACTGCGCTTGTCTCGGCTGGTCGAAGAGATTCCGGAGATTGTGGAGTTGGACCTGAACCCGATCTTTGCCCTGCCGCCGGGGCAAGGATGCCTCATCGCGGATGCAAGAATCAGAATAGGAACACCGGCCTAACGAAATCCTCCGCTCCGACCCGCATCGCGCACGAATCCTTCCGTCTTCAGCCGGCAATATCTCCCCGGGTAATGTCAGGGCCCTTCGCCAACCCGGGCCTGACTCTTTGCAGCCGCAGTCTGCGCTTCGCATGGTCCCGCCGGCATCACCTGGCTACCGGCGTTCTCCTCCCACCGACCTCGTCTGGCGCCGACTGATCTCAGCAAGCACTCGGCCACGGCAAGCAATCCCTCGACGCCCTGGCCGCCCGGTTCGCCGAAATGGCGGCGATCGAAGATGGGAATCTGAAGGCAGACTTCGGCCCGATTGCCGCGCTCGGGTGAATAGACGATCCGGTGGGCCGGGGGCTCCGGATGCTCGCAGGGTTTCAAGAGGTCGAGCGACTGAAAAAACACACGGCAAAGTTTCTGCAGGTCACGGAGCAGTTCGCGATGTTCCGAGTCATCCCCCAAAGGGAGCTGGCGGGGATCGGCAAAGGCCGCATAGAGATTCAGCTGGAAGCCGATCTGGACAATGCGCTGATCGGCATTTCTAACGTAAAACGGATCATGATCGAAGCAGACTTGCCGCCCTCGGATCATCGCGCGCAATTCATCTTCGCTGGCGAACGCGCCTTCTAATTTCAACACGGGGACCATGCTACCGTTCCGTGCCGCAACAGGTGCGATACCGTTCTTCCGGCACCTCCTTCATGGCACGATAGATCTCCGCCCGTTCAGATTCGCTGATGACTTGGTCGATGGAGGGATAGAGGATGCGCTCTTCTTTCATGTTGTGCACTTTGAGCACTTGCAACAACCTGCCCTCATCGCCGTCACTGTCAGGATTCTGCTCCTGCACCTTTCGATGGATCGCCTCGAGGCACTGGCCGATCAGCTGATGCTCGCTCCGCATGACCTGCGTCGGTCCGCCTTCCGCCATACCGGAATTCTCCTCCCACTTGGGAAACAGAATGTCCTCCTCCCAGACGATATGGCGCTGCAGTCCGATCTTGAATTCCACGAACGCCGCCTTGGCCTTGGAAAAATCAGAACGCTTGTATTGTTGAAATGCAGTGAACAGAGCATCGAGACGATCGTGGTCCTGTTCAAAGTAGTGGCTGATAGTCGGATCCGACATGCTTCCTCCCTCATGGGTTACGAACGGTCGACGACTTTAAATTCCAGATGGCAAGCCACGCAAGCCTTAAGGACATTGTTGAACTCCGGCAGGATTTTCTTCAAATCACGGGACGGCATGGCCTCGGCCATCTTCTCGGCCGCTTCGTGATGCGCCATCGCCAGATCATGGTAGGTAGGCGGAAAGTTCTGCGGCTCCTGGCGAGCCATAGCCTGGCGATGCATGAAGAAACCGAGATGCGATTCGGTAAGCCCCTTGGCAAGCTGATAGTCCTCATCGGCCAGCGCCGCCACGATCGCCTGAATCGTTTCCAGATGTTGCAGCATCACGGCGCGATGCTCTTTGTGCGCATCGTTCCCAAGCGCCACCGGCGTCCTGACATCGGGAAGGTGCACGGCCGGAGGTTCGTCCCGGCGCGGTTTGGGGCCGCTCTCGGCACAACCGGTCGCTGCAACCGCCGCGGCGATCACCCCGGCGCAGATTCCCTTCCATCCTCTCGTTGTTGCCGTCATGCTGTCTCCGCCGTGACCCGCTTCCAATATTCGTCCACTCGTTCTTGGATATGTCGGATCGCCGCCTCTTGCCGGACCGGCTCGAAGAGGTGCCGAAACCGTCCCTGCCGCTTCAGATACTCCTCCACCGGCTTGCGCTTCGGCATATAGGTGTGGGTCACGAGGCCGTTGACCGCTTCCTTCAACGGCCAGAGCCCGGTCTCCACCGCAAGCTTCGCAACCTCCGGCGTCTCTCCCGGATCGTAGAGCCAGCCGGTCGGACAGGCCGAGAGTGCCAGGAACATTTTGGGGCCGGTGACCGTGGCCGCGCGCGCGAACTTTTCCTCCAGATCCAACGGGTAGCGTGGGGCGACAGTCGCAATATAGGGCGGTTTATGGGCCCGCCAAATCTCGAAGATGTCCTTCTTCTCCTGCGCCGCGCCGGCCGGATGTTGGAGGCTGCAAGGAGACGTTGCCGTCCTCGCGCCATAGGGAGTCGACGAAGACAGTTGCATTCCGGTGTTCCCGTAGGCCTCGTTGTCGTAGCAGACGTAATAAAAATCCAACCCCCGATACAGGGCGCCGGACGTGGAGGAGAGCGCCATATCATAGGTCGATCCATCGCCCCCCAGGACAACCACCTTGAGATCCTCCTCTTTCGGCAGCCGGCCTTTGGCGATCAAGACGTCCAGCGCATCCCGCACGCCCTGCGCACCGGCCGGGGCCGATCCCATCGTCGTGTACAACCACGAGCCCTTGAACGGCGTGAAGGGGTAGGCCGTCAGCAACGTGAAGCAACCCGCCGCGTTCACATAGACGACGTGATCGCCCAACACCTTCGCCGCGAGCCGCAGTGCTTCCAAGCCGCCGCATCCGGCACAGAGCGCCGTCCCGGCTACGACATGCTCCTCGCGGGGAATCTGTTTGATCTTCTTGAACGTCTCGCGCTGCCACATGCTTTAGCTCGTCGCGCGTATCTCGCCGTGAGACGTCAGACGGCAGGAGGAAGACGCAAGACCCGGCACTCCATCTCCGGCGTCTTCCGTCTGACGTCCATCATCCTTCGGCCCCTTCACGCTTCGCGGCTCCCGCGAGCCGCTGCATTTCCACCATCTCCTGATGTTCGGCTTCAGTGTAGAGCAACACCGGTCCGATTCCCCGACTGCTCGCACCCGCGTCGGCGGTCTGCTCGAAAATCGCCTCGAACTCGCCTTCCGAAATATTCTTCCCCCCAAGCCCGCCGATGAACGAGCACAGCGCCTTGGGGCGATCAGGTTCATGATACAAGCAAGCGGCCACCTCCTGAAAGAGAATGCCCCCCTGCCCCGGTGCAAGGTTCTGATCCAACACCGCGGCAGCGCGACGGCCGCTCAAGGCCCGCCTGATGGCATCTGCCGGCCAGGGCCGGATGAGGCGCACACGGAGCAGCCCGACCCGTCGTCCTTCCGCCCTGGCCCGATCCACTGCCGCTTTC
Organism: Nitrospiraceae bacterium; assembly: GCA_019637075.1. Classification (NCBI taxonomy): domain Bacteria; kingdom Pseudomonadati; phylum Nitrospirota; class Nitrospiria; order Nitrospirales; family Nitrospiraceae; species Nitrospiraceae bacterium. The sequence continues at coordinate 704,886 of JAHBWI010000002.1, forward strand.
CCTCGGCTGGCGAACGCATTGGTCATCACCAACACATCCTCAGCATCTTCCAGCCGATAGCCTTCCACCACGCCATACCGACGACCGAACAGCCGTTCGAATTCCACCGCAGCTTCCTCATGCACCGACAGGACGTTCATCGACGCGAGGTGCAGTTGATGACGGAAATAACTGTAGAGACTGCCGCCGATGACTGCTGTTCCCAGCGCGTGGGGCGACGAGGCCTTGAATCCCAGATGGGCCGGTCTAAAGGGAGGCAGATAGCGTCTAACTTGGTCGAGTTCCGGCAAGAGCACGGGCTCGCGTGTGAACGACAGGTAGAACCCGTCAAGGTTCACGAGTACCGGCAGCATCACCCGTTCATCCTCCCCGATGCGGTAGGCCATGAGAACGGAATCCACCACCTCCTGGCATGTCTCGGCGTGGATCTGAATAAACCCCGAATCCCGAGCCGCCAACACATCATTGTGGTCCGGCTCCAGCGTGATCGGCGCGGCCAGCGCCCGCGAGACATTGACCAATACCAAGGGCGTCCGCCACCCCGCCACGGAATAGAGCAGTTCGAACGCATAGAGCAACCCTTGGCTCGAGGTTGCGGTGAACACGCGTGCTCCCGTCGCTTCGGCGGCACCGGCGGCGGTGAGCATGGAATGCTCGGAATCCAGCGTGACGAACCGAGCGGCCAGTTCCCCGTTATCGCACCACCTCGACAACGCCTCGACGATTTCCGTTTGGGGCGTAATGGGAAAGGCCGGGATGTAATCCACCTCGGCGAGACGCGCCCCCCAGGCAGCCGCCAGATTGCCGGTCATCATTTCGCCCGCCACGCCGCCGCTCCCTCCTGCTCCCGCTCGGCCACCAGCGCATGAGTCGGGCATTCTTGCACACAGATCTGGCAGCCTTTGCAATGGTCGTAGTCGATGACCGGCTTATCCTCCGCCGTCATCGCAATCACTCCGTCCGGACAAAACGCAAAGCAGAGCCAGCAGCCGTTACATTTGTTTGGAATGAGAACAGGGCGAAACGTCCGCCACCCTCCTGTTTCGCGCAGGACCGAATTGGCGGACGCGCCGATATGGGCGGTACCCAGGGTCGGCGACTCATAGACCGGCGTCTGCAACCGGGTCTTGGCGCCCTGCCCCGCACTGCCTGCCGGTAAGGGCGCAGGCGTGAGTGATCGATAACAGAAGTCGGCCGCGGCTTGATTTCGCTCGATTGCTTCCGCGCTCACGCCGAGGTCAGTCAGTTCCCGTCCGATCGCCCCGCGCAGGGACGCTTCGTCCACCCCGACCACCCGAGCCGCCACCGCGCCCAACAGCGCGCTGATGGCCTCGCGTTTACCGAGCCGTTCCAACGCGACGCCGGTCAGGTCCAACATCATGATGGGGCCGGGGAACGACCCACCCTCCCACACTTGGCTCTTGCTCAGCGGCGAATTCACGAAGACGGCGGTATCCGATCTGATCCCATCCATCACATGCGCGGTGGGATCGCTGATCAGCGAGGCATCGGCGACCACCACGAGGTCCGGGTGCGCAATGACTCCACGCTCCCTGATCGGCCTCCGCGCGATACGTGTGAAGGCGGCCACCGGTGCGCCCCGGCGCTCGGCTCCATAGATCGGGGCGTCCTGGGCTTGGAATCCGGACAGAAACGCCGCCGTCCCGAGAATCCGGCTGGCGGTCTTGGCGCCCTGCCCCCCTCGCCCATGAAACCGCACCGCAACCATCCTAGGACCTTTCGGCGCGCTCCTTCTTGAAGGCTTCCTTGCCGGCGACCAATGCCGCCTGGATCGTCGCCTCGGTCTCCTTCAGGTATCGCTTGGCCTCATCCAGGGTCTGCGTCAATTCACCTTTAATCTCACGCGCCTTATCGAGCACTTCTTCCTCGGTCCTGCGGGCATACCCACGTAACGCCGTGCGAGTCTCCTCGCCGGACTTCGGTGCATAGAGGATGGCCGCCACCCCTCCGATGATGGCGCCGCTCAGAAAAGCCAACGACAATTCCACCCCTGAACAACCGTCATTCTGGCCGGCCATGATGATGCCTCCTTTGGAGAACAAATGATTTCCTTCAAGTCGTAGAGCAGGCGCTATGCCAGGTGCCGCTCTTGGCTTGCATTACAACCTATTGGTTTCTCTGAGCAGTTCAGATCGTCGCGTAGGAGGCGCTCGGAAGGCGCGCACAGAGTGGGGAATTTCTCAACCGGGCAAGAAGCACGCTGTCGCAAAAAAGGGCAGGGCACTACTCATTCGGGCCCCATGCCCATCCGTCCCTGCCCTCCCATGCCGCCGTGACCGCCCATCCCGCCTCCCGGCATGCCATGGTGACCGCCATGCTCTGCGGAAAAGGTCTGTTCATACCGGATGATGCTCCAGATCTCTTCATCGGTCAGCTGGTCGCCGAACCCGATCATGGACGTGCCGGTAGACCCGTGCTTGACGACCCAAAAGACTTCGCCATCGGTGCGGTGCCGCCAAAACCCGTGGTGTTGGAAGTTTCTCGGCGAGGGGTTCAGGGCCGCGGCAACCGGCCCGTCCCCCGCGCCCTCAGGGCCGTGACAATTCACACAGGTTCCCTTGCCGCGGTACAGAGCCTTTCCAGCCGCCACTACCTCCGCCGAGGCCGGCAGGGGATTTTGCAGGGCCTGCGCTTCCGCAAGATGTTCCGGCGCCACTCGGGGCCGCATCATGTCGTGCATGTCCGCCATAGCGGCGAGCGGGAATGCCAGCACCGCGCTGATGCCCAAGTACCACAGAGGGGCTGCAACCGGCCGCTTTCCATTCATGTCTGTATCCATGGCTATGAACGTATCCTGATCGGTTGCCGCCCGACGGCCCCTGTCTAGTTGTGGCTAGAAGGCAACGGTTCGATCGCGCTCCGCCACCGCCTTGATGTAGTCCGGCATCCCTTTGATGGTCGCGCCTGCGACCAAATCTCCCTGTCCGATTTGCCGGGCGACCGCGCAGGCGCCGCAGACCCAAATCGGAATATTGGCTGCCTGAACCGCTGCCAGTAGATCCTTCACAGGCGTGAGATTTACACCCGTGATGTGATCGGCCGTCCCCTTGCGTCCCAGAGTCACGGCCTCGTTCCATAACCACAACACGACATCGTGGCCCTGCTCCTTTGCCGTTTTCGCCGCCATGAACGGCAAGGTCGCCATGGTGGGATCATCAGTGCCTCGACTGCCCGATATAATAAACGTCGCCACTCGTTAGTTCCTCCTCTGGTCGGCACTCATTGCCAGTTTTCGTGAGGCGTATCACGTCGCTCGTATCTCGTGAAGCGTCCTTCGTATATCGCGAGAGGCAACAAGCGAGTGCTTTTTCACGCCTCACGGTTCCTACTGCTGCCCCTTAAATGTCGCTTTCAGATAGGCCATCACGTCGGCGACGCCCTGCTGCCCGATGGTCAAGCCCCAATAGGGCATGTTGGCGGATTTTCCCATCGCGGCGCCGCCGTAGTTGACCATGTTGTAGAGGTACTCCGTCGGCACCTGCTCGAAATTGATATTCGCATGGATGGCCGGCTTGGGCTCGAGGGTGGCCGCGGCGGGACCGTCGCCCTTGCCCTTCGCGCCATGACACTGCATGCAGTACTCCTTGTAAATCACCTTGCCGCGGCCGACACTGGCCTTCCCGAACTCTTCGCTGGTCCATGGCTCATAATATTTGAAGTCCGGCACGCCCTGCGTCGCCAAATAACCGATGACCGCGCGCAATTGCGGATCGGTGGCATCCGCGAGAAATTCGCCCGTGTGGATGATGAAATCCTGCGGATTCTGGCCGAACCGGTAGAGCCAATCCAGGTTGTAGCGCTGACCGGAATTCTGCAAGGCGGCGCTCTGTTGCCCACCGATCAACTTGCCGTTCTCTTCGATCGTATGGCAACCGAGACATGCATGGGCCTTGTATGCCACCGCCCCGAACGACGCTTCGTACTTGGAAACCTTGCTGACATCGAACGCGCCGATTTTGACGCGAGGATCCTTGTTGTACTTTTCAAAATAATCGGCAATGGCGTTGGCCTCTGCCTCGCTCACCACCGGATGCTTCACGGCCCCCTCGCTCATATCCCAGCGGTAGCCTTTCGCATACAACGGAGCTTCCTTCCCGGTCAGCCATCGAGTCAGCCAGGTCCTCTGATATTTGCTGCCGGCCCAGATGAGGTCCGGCGCCCGCAAGTTGAAGCGTGATTCCGCTCCCCCCTCCAGGCGGTGACATTGCACGCAGGCCTGTTGGATCAGTTCCTTGGCGCGGGTTTCGTCGGCGCCGAACAGCAGCCGTGGAATCGACAGCACGCCCACCACCGCCACCACTGCACAGCTCACAACCACTCGTCGCATCTTTCCGTTCATTTCTGCTCCTTTCATGCGATAGGTCTACCAGTGAGGCCGGTACGGGCGAGCATCCTACGGCTCTCGCACCTCAACCAAACTCAGCAGACCCTCTATGCCTACTGCCCCAAGAGCCACGCATGCACATCGGCGATGTCTTGCTGGCTCAGCGCATTTCCCCACGCGGGCATCGCTCCGCGCCCATACAGCACCGTCTCCCAAAACGCACCTTCGTGTTTCAAGACCGGATTGCCGGCCAGTTTCGGCCCCACACCGCCTCCCGCACCGGCACCGTGACAGGCTTGACAGTTGGTGGAAAACACGGCCGCTCCTCGCTCCGCGACTCCGGCCACCGGGCCGGCTGAAGCCGGTTCAGGCTTCAAAACTTCCACCTTCTCCGCATCACCGTCCGGCGACGGCAAACGATCCGGCGCGCCCGGGTGGTACCGGGCCGACAAGTACCGGATGAGAAATGCCGCTTCGTCCTGCGACAGTTGCGCACACCAATGCGTCATCTTCTCGACCGTCGCCGTCCATCGATCAGCCGGCAAGCGCTGTTGATACACCAAATCCGCCGTATGACAGACGGAACAACGGGCCAGGATCAATGCGTCCGCCCGATGCACCATCGACGGCGTCACCGAGCCATCATCCTCCTGCGCCGCCGATACGGCGACGATCCCGACGAGCGCAAGGAGGAAACTGCCTATGGCATATGGCCTATAGCGTATGGCACGCGCATTCATGAATCGCTCTTCGTATCTCGTCTCTCGTGAAGCGTATCTCGGAAAGAGCGGGAACCGATGGCCGATGGCTTATGGCACGCACGGCAGCAAGAAGAGCCGCATCGCTTGTGCCCGTTGCCGTTCGCTATAGGCTCTTCCAGATGTCACCTCTCATGCCACCGTCACCATCACCCGATCCCACCCATTCCACAAAAATCCGCTGGGATTCCACGCAGTGGAAGCCGGCTGGGTCTCGCCGCGCGCATCAGTCGCGCGGCACAAGATCGCGGCCGCCCCTGGAGCTTTCGGCGTCCAGAGGTATTGCCACTGTCGCCACGCATAGCGCTGCTCGTTACCCACCAGTCGCGCCAGGTCCCACGTCTTGCCGTCGTCGACGGAGACTTCCACCTTCTCCACCGTAACGTCTCCGGCCCAGGCGACGCCCTGAATCGTCACCGGCCCTCTCCCCACGGTCGCTCCTTCGGCCGGCGCCGCGATCAGCGACTTCACCGGCATCGCCTCGACCGGCATCATCGTCGTCCCCGGCAATCCCGAATTGGGCTGCACGGCCGTCACCGGAATCCGATAGGCCGTCTGCATGTAGTACCCCGAAGCCTCGGCGGACTGGACGGTAATTTCCGTCAGCCATTTGATGCAGGACTCGGCCATCCACCCCGGCGTGATCACCCGCATCGGGGCGCCATGCAGCAAGGGCAACGGACGGCCGTTCATTTCATATGCGAGCAACGTATCCGGATGCATCGCCTTTTCAAGGGGAATGCTCCGCACGAACAGCGGCACGGTCGACAAGGCCGGCCGATCCGCACCTTGCAACTGCACATGCAGGGCTTGTCCCTTGAGTTTCGCCCGCTGTAACAGGTCCGTGAGCCGGACGCCGGTCCATTGAACGTTGCCGACTGCGCCGCGCTCCCATTGCACTCCAGGGACTTTGGGACGATGAAACGCCCGGCCGTTACCGCTGCATTGCAAGACCGCTGTGATCGAGACAGCTTCAAAGTCTCGCTTGATTTCGTCGAGGGTGAGCGTCAGCGGCGTCTCGACCCGGCCCCCGACGGTCAGTCGCCAGGTTGCCGGATCAACCGCCTCCGGATTAGGCGGGCCGAAATGGCTGCGAACGAACAATCGTTCATTCGGCGTGAGCCAAGAAGCAAACTCCTGCACCGGGGTTTCAGCATCGAATGGCCTGGTCACGCGGGTAATGAGGGGACCGGTCGCAGCGGAGGCCGCTTCGGCTCGAGTGCGTCCACTGAGCCCTCCGCCCGCCAGGGCCAAAGCCAGCCCTTGCAGCGTGCGCTCAAACCATTCTCGTCGGGAAAGCGTCATCGTCGGCCCTCGCTTCTATAGGAGTCAGCCCTTCGAGAAAGGATTCAACTCGATGGTGATGTTCGGCGGGACCGCGATCGACTGATGCACCGTGCAGCCGTGGGCCACTTTCAACAGCCGTTCAACCTGCTCCGTCGTCAATTGATACGGTAGCCGGACCGCCAGCGCGACCGTACCCACCCGGTGAGGTCCTTCCGCCATCGACCACTCCGCCTCCACAGTGAGGCCTGCTTGAGGGATGTCGTGCCTTGCGCAAAACCGGCCGACGAAGTATCCGACGCAACTGGCCAGTGACCCCACAAAAAGTTCCACGGGGCTCATCCCGGCGTCCATCCCGCCGTCTTCCACCGCCTGGTCAGTCGCGACGACGTGGCCTGCCGCGGCGACGTCGAATCTCATACCGCCTTCATATGTCACGCTGAGCTTCACGATCGCGTCCCTCCAGCGGGCAACCGGATCGCCGCCCAGGCGAACACACAGGCGATCGGCACCGCAAGCACAATCCCCGCCACCCCCGTGACTCCTTGCAGGGTCAATGGTCCATACCGTCCCACGGACAGAATCTGCTCCTCCAACTCGGGAAACAGAAATGCGAACATCAAGGCCCCGAAGAAGCCGCCGACGATGGTCGCAGCCGCGTCCGCCTTCCCTTCACCCACGGCGGCCAAGGCCGTACCAGGGCAGTACCCCGTCAAGGCAAAGCCGACGCCGAAAATCGCCCCGGCGACGATGATCCCCACCAGGTACAGATCCTTGACCTTCATGTTGGCCAATCCAAACGTATCGAGAAGATGCACGCCGATCAGGCCCACCGCGATGGCCGACAGGATCAATTTCATAATGCGAAAATCCTTCAGCCGGAGCGCGTTGACGATGAGCGTGTGACTGGTTGCGCCGGCCAACTGCAGCGCAGCGCCGAAGAGCGCGCCCAGGAGGAGACCCGCGACCAGCATCATCGGCCGAGCCTCCGTTCTGGATACAACCAACGGGCCGTGACGATACCGCTTACAAACACCATGGCGGAAAACAGAAATGAGCTGAGCGCCAGTTGAGAAATGCCGCTGATCATGTGACCGGAGGTGCAGCCGCCGCCGAACCTCGCCCCAAACAACAGGAGGAACCCTCCGACGAAGGACCACCAGAGGCGTGTTCGCGGGGAGTTGCCGAATCGTTCCGACCAGATCGGGGGCACGGACCTCGTGCTGAAGCGCTTTGTCACCCAGGCAGAGGCGACGCCCCCCAGCGGAATACCGAGCACGAAAAAGAATTCGTAGGTGGCGAGCGTCCACCCAGGCGTGGAGGATGAAAGATAGGGACTTTGAGCAGCCAAGTCGGGCAGGATCGCATGCAGGATCGCACCGTCGAACACCACATATTGAGTCGACACGCCGATCGGCTGGACCAACCCCGTCGCGACCGTGAGGACCAACCCGATCACTAGCCCGCCGGCCCACCAAGGAATCAGGGGCTGCGCATCCGCACTCCCCCGCTTGGCATCCTCGGTTGCTCCCGCCGCCGATTCCCTTCCCTTCATGCTTAACTCGTCGTTCGTGAAGCGTATCTCGTCAGGGCAGTCGCTGATATTTGGCGAAGTGCCGCACTTGTCAAAAAACCGAGATACGTTTCGCATCTTCAATAGGGCGAATCAGCCGGTTTCCCTCCCTTAGGCCAATCATTGGCCTTGCCGGCAAAATCGGGACGAGGCTGTTTCGTGATGAATGCAGCGACATCGTAGGCTTCATCGTCCGTCAGGGCCCACCCTCTGGTCCGGGGCATATTGGCCTTGATGAACGACGCCGCGACGCTCACGCGGGCCATTCCCGCTGCGATATTGAAGGAGCCGGGCCCCCAAAGGGGAGGCGCGACCATAGTCCCCTGCCCGTCCGCCCCGTGACAGAAGACACAGCGCGCAGCGAACAATTTCTTGCCGTTCATGGGATCGGGGGCACGGGACGAGGTAATCCGCGAAAGCCCACGCCAGCCGATGCGGCTCTCCTTCGGCACATCACTCGAGAGCCATTCGATATAGGCCAGCACCGCCTTCATCTTATGGCCGTCCTCGGGCAACGGTTTCCCGTTCAGACTCCGCTCGAAACATTCATTGACGCGATCGGCTAGGCTCACCATACGGCCGGCCCTGGCGCGATATTCCGGATAGACGCGGCTCAAACCGACATAGGACATCGCATTGGGATCGAGGCCCGCGTCGAGATGGCAATTAGTGCAATTCAACGAATTCCCGACGTAAGGCTTGGCATGCTCTTGTGTCCGGACGATGACTTCATAGCCCAAACGAATGAGTTCACCTCGCTGATCCCCCGGAATCGCATCCGGCGACGGCGGGGTGAACACGGCATCCAGCGAAAGCGGCTGCTCTGATCCGCCTCCCGCCTGAGAGACTGGGGTTCGTTCTTGCGGAGCGGCACAACTGCCGGCCGTCCCCGCGGCAAGTAGAAGGATGATGAGTGTTTTTCGCATACGCAGTCCTTTCGCAATGTGCATGCCATTGCCGACGGAAACAATCCCGCCTGTCAGTTCATTTTGTCCTGCATTTTCAATTCTGTCGCAGAAGCGCTGCGAACGGGTGGCGAGAAAGTCCTCAACGATACTGTGCCCTCTGTTGCGTGATGCCACAGTGGCAGGAAGAATGCTGCGGTCCGTTGCCTCTATGAAGGTTCTCCCAGCAGACCGGACTCAATGGGCCGGCGGCCCCGTTCCTGTCGCGGGTCGATATGTCTCCACCCGATTCCGTCCACGGGCCTTGGCCTGATACAAGGCGACATCCGCCTCCTTCAATAGGTCTTCGACTCCCTGTGCGCTCGGGCTCAACAGCGACACACCGATACTCACCGTCACGGGAATCATCTGTGCATCCGCTTCGCAGGCTGCTTGGGCCACCCCCGCACGGATTCGCTCGGCAATCGTATTCGCCCGCTGCTCATCGCACTCGATCAGCCCGATCGCGAATTCTTCCCCGCCATACCGCCCCAGGATATCCGGCGGCCGCAGCATACGGGCGATGAGCTGGACGAGCCACTGTAGAACAATATCGCCGCGCGTATGCCCATGGCGGTCGTTGATGGCCTTGAAGTGGTCCACGTCGAGAAACAACAACGCGAAGGGGCGATGGTACCGCCGGCTCCGTTCCAATTCTGTATCCAGAGTGTCCATCAATGACCGCCGATTCAAAACATGGGTCAACGCATCCAGGCGGTACACTTCCTCGAGCTGACGGTGTGTCTCCCGCAACTCGTCCAAGCTTGCCGCCAGCCGCTCCGTGGCGGCATGGTGATACACATCGACGACGAGGGTTTGGTCCAACTTGAACAGCTTTTCCAGGGTCACGGCCATGGCAGCCAGGCGATCCGCATCCTGCCGGTTCTGCGCAGCCAAGCGTCGAACGATGAGCGCGAACATCGTGCTGTAGGCGCCGAGATACCATTTCTGGTCGAGTCCCACCCGCTCGTGCGTCAATCCGATCCTCAGGCGACGTTCAACGTAGTCCGGTCGATCCGGCAATTCACCGAGACTCAGCAGATATTCCCGCTGTGCCTGTTTCAGCCGATCCAGACGAGCGGGATCGGTCAGCAAGCGCTGCATGGGGTCGAACTGGAGAAGATGTCGGTAGAATTCGTCGATGAGCTCGGGAAGGGCGTCGCGAATGACGTCAGCCAGGTGAGGGAGAAGACGCCGGTCCTCTGCTCCGAACCCGAGAAAGGCCAACCGGTCCCGAAGTTCCTCCGGCGTGATCCGCAAACGCCGACTGAGACTCGTTTGATCGCGGAAGTCGGCGTCGTCGGATCCGTTCGGTTCCGGCATATCTGCTCAGACCGTAGGCATCTCCATGGTGACGTTGCGTATGCTACGCCTTATCAAAAGAAATGTCACCGGGGCTCTCAGGGCTCACAAGGAGGCCCGAACCCATCGCACGATGTCGTCCGCCCCCAGAGCCCCTGATTGCCTGGCGACTTCGCGGCCGCTCCGAAATAGAATCATCGTGGGAATACTCACGATGCCGAACCGCCCGGCCAACCCGCGTTCCTCTTCCGTATTGACCTTGCCCAAGCGGACCTGCGGCTCCAGGCGTTTGGCGGCCTGTTCGTAGGCCGGCGCCATCATGCGACAGGGCCCGCACCAGGGCGCCCAAAAATCCACGAGAAGCGGAATGTCCGATCGAGTGTGATGCAGTTCGAAATCCTGTCGGCTGAGCGAGATCGGATGCCCCTCGAACAAAGGCGCGTGGCACTGCCCGCAACTCGGCCGATCGGCGAGCCGCGCGGTCGGAACCCGGTTGACCATGCGGCAGTGGGGGCAAGTGACGTGCAGCGAGGCGGTCATGGAGGATCACCTCAACGTCATCATGAACGCGGTCAAGGCGTACAGGTCCTCGTCGCTCACCGGCGGGGTCGGTTTGGGCATCCCACTCTCAGGCTCGAAATCGTCGGGATGCTGGTTGAAACGAAAGACCCAATCCGCCTGTAAACGCTTGCTGATCCCGATGAACGACGTACTCGACATTCCTCCGATGTAGCCGCGCGGGGTGCTGGCCGGCGTAAGGTGGCAGCCATGGCACTCCTGCTCCTTGAAGACCTGGGCGCCGCGATCCAGTTGCTCCGGCGTCCCGGGACGCATCACGCCGCCGGTCACCCGTGCGTCTTTTCTCGTCGTCAAAAACGCCGCTACCGTTTTCGCCTGATCAGACGGCAAGGAGAGATGGCGCCGCCTTCGCTCGGGATGATCACCATACCCCAGCGGATAAAGCTTGATATCCGAATCCTGCAGCCACCGTTCGAGCCAGTCTGATTGATATTTGCTCCCGGCCCCGATCAAATCAGGCGCCTGCTTCTTGCTGCGCGGCAGCGGCTTCCCTTCGAGACGATGGCAGGACAGGCACAGGGACTGCACGAGTTTCTCTCCCGGCTCAGGCGTCGCGGCCAAGCCATGACGGCCCAAGCTATCCCCCGCCCAAAAGATCACAAGGAGCAGTAATACGATGATCGCACGAACGGTTCGCCGCGGGCCCAGTCTTCTCATCACAACTCTCCTAGCAAGCTGTTGCGCCAATTCTTCTCGCACCCCCGGGCCACAGCCTCCTGGGGACGACGAAGCGAATCAAGACAGCCGTCGGGCAAAACCATAGCGCGTGAAGAGGCGCCCCGTACTGTGAACCATGCGTTGATCATATGAGCGACGCGAGAACGAAGCTTGCGGAAGTTCTTGGCGCCCAGCTACGAGCTTTTTTTCAAACTTACCATGTAGCTCGCGAGATCCTCCAGTTGTTGATCGCTCAACGGGAATTTCGGCATGAACGAGCCGGGGGAGACGCTGGCAGGGTCGCGGAAGTGGCGGATGTGCCAGGCACGATCGGGCCTGGTATCGCCGATGGCGGAAAGATCGGGGGCGACGGCCCCACCCTCACCGTGGATGCGGTGGCAACCGGCGCAACCGAATTGTGTGTACAAAGCCTTGCCCCTTGCGACCGCCGGGTCCGTGCGCGGCACCGCATAGAGATTCTTGATGGAGATCCCCAGCAGACCGAATACGACAAACAGAAACAGCAGCCCGCTCCCGATCGCGGCAGGCCGCTTGATCGGGTTGCGCAGGGGGTTGCGGTCGATGAAGGGCCAGAAAAACAGGATGAGGATCACCAACGACGGAAGAATCCACGTGGCCAGCGGCTCCAGCGGACCATGCACGTACTTCAGCAATTCATAATAGAAGAGGAAGTACCATTCCGGCACCGGCACAAAGCTGGTATCCGAGGGATCGGCCTTGTCGGTCAGCGGCAGCGGTACCGCCCAAGCGAGACTCGCCACGACGGAAAACACCACCGCCATGACGACCGCATCCATGTAGACCTGACGAGGATAAAAGGTTTCGCTCCCCATCGCCGCCCTCTCGTCCGTCCAGGGACCGGCCGGTCCCACCCGCCGCAGAATGAAGAGATGGAGCGCGATCCCGCTCATGACCAATGCGGGCAGAAACAATACGTGCGTGGCAAAGAAGCGGGAGAGCGTCAACGCGCCGAGAACCTCCCCGCCCCGCATGATGCGCGAGGCCAGATCCCCGACCAATGGAATCGTCCCCACCATATTGATGCCGACCTGGGTCGCCCAATAGGCGGTCTGGTCCCACGGGAGCAGATACCCGGTAAAGGCGAAAGCCATCACCACAAGAAACAGCGCCACGCCGACCATCCACATGACTTCACGCGGCGGCTTGTACGCGCCATACAGAAAGGCCTGCAGCATATGCAGGCCGATCGCGACGACCATGGCAGAGGCGCCCCAATGGTGAAGACCTCGCACAAACCAGCCGAAGGTGATCTCCGTCTCCAGGTAACGGACGCTGTCGTAGGCATGGTCGGGAGTCGGCGCGTAGTAGAGCGCCAGGAACATTCCCGTCGCCGCTTGAAGGAAAAACAAAAAGAGGGTAGCGGACCCGAAAACGTAAATCCAACTGGCGCCTCCGGGAATCGGCTCATCGAGCAACGTCTGCTCGACCGGCTTCAGTCGGAGCCTGCTGTCCAGCCAGTTATAGAGGTTGAGGGCCATGCGTTATTCGTGAAGCGTGACGGGAGAAATGCGTATCGCCTATGGCTCATCGCATCACCGACATGAGTGTCGGCCACCGCTCCCGGAGAGTCAGTGCGCTCCTGTTCCTGCCATTCGCCATGCGCTCTTGCGTCACCGCAAGATACGAACGGCGCATTACTTTTCACTCAGAGATCCACGCTCTTGGGCAGGCCTGCCTTGAACTCCTTGTACGTGACGAGGAGGCGGCCGTTTTCGATCTTCGCCGGCAGCCGATCCAGCGGACGAGGGGCGGGGCCGGCGAGTACGCGGCCCTCGATGTCATAGGCACTGCCGTGACAGGGGCAGAGAAACTTGCGCTCGCCGTCGTCCCAGCGATAACCGCATCCCAGGTGTGTACAGATCGGAGAGAAGACCGTGATGTCTTCGGCCGCACCCTTCACGGCCCACACGGCCTTGTGGGATTTACTTTGCAACCATCCGTCCCGGAGCATGGTCACGTGATCCAACTGCACCGGCCGTCCCACCGGCACATCCGACGCAGCTCCAACATCCACCCAGTCACGCGCACGCCGCCGAAACGCCGGCGAGATCAGGGCTCCGATTAACGGCACGCCAAGACCGATTCCCACGAGCCCTGCGGCGGCAGCCGTCACCCACCCGAAGAACGTCCGCCGGGAACCGACCGGGGTAGAGAGCCCCCCTTCTGTCCCGTCCTGTGATGGTTCGGAATGCGGCATACAATCAGCTCGGCGACCGAATCAGGCTTTCTTGCCCGCATTCTCCAACGGACAGGTGCTGATCCCCAAGAGCGTCCACAGCGGACAATAGCCGATAGCACCGGTAACAAGGGCGATCGTCCCGACCGCCAGGATCAACCCCATCGCGGCACCGGTCAAATCGCCAAACGCGCCGACGCCGATCAACAATACGCCAAGGACGATGCGAATCGGCCGTTCGATTCCACCTACATTGCAGTTCATGAGTGCCTCCTTGGTTGAGTTCTGGGTAAGACGTCAGACGATCGACGAAAACCGTGAGGCGTCGCACGCCGGACGTTCAATGCCACTCTACCCGGTGAGAGCCGGTGGTGGCCGAAAGGATTCATTGTCCCACGTGACGTTTTTCCCGTATCTCGTACCTCGTGAAGCCCATCTCGAGGGAACACTCGCGTATGCCATCAGCCATAAGCTCTCGGCTCCCGTCTCACGTTCCTCACTTTGCCGTTCCAAACCGGTACATGTCGTGACAGGTCGTACAGCGGGCCGTCATGCTGGAGAGCCGCTTGAGTAGCGCTTCCGGTGGCTCGCCCTTGCTTGTGGCATCGGCCAAGGCATCCATGTCCTTGTGAATCGACATCCCCATTTGTTTGAATGGGAGCGGAAGCTTCATCATCACCGCAGGATTCACATCAGCCGCCATGTGCATCCCGGCCGCGCGCGCCGCTTGTTCGGCTTCCTTTCGTCCTGTTTCCGGCGAGCCGAGCGCCGTCACGACGCCATGGACCGCTTTCAAAAGCTGCCGCATTTCGCCGAGAATCATATCACGCTCCGCCGGGGCCAGAACGATCTCGGTCCTTCCGTCGCTCCCAGGCCTGGTCTGCCCCTGAACAAACAACCAGGCCGCCAACACCACCGTCATGATCCACAACAACCCGGCCGCAAGGCCCACACGCCGCCAATTCATTCCACCGTCCCTTCTTCCGATCAAGGCCTCGCGCCTGCTCCACGTTGGCCTAACAGCCTCACGTAGGCCAAGACATCACGGATTTCCGCCTCCGTGAGGGTAAACTTCCACGCCCCCATCGCCGTATCCTTTCGCCCCTCGTGCACGGTGCGATAGAGGGTCACATCCAGCTTGTGTTGCACATCGGCGGAGGTCAGATCGGCCGGGGGAGGCGTGAGATTCTTATACCCTCCCCCTTTTCCATCCACTCCATGACAGGACAGGCAGACTTGCCGATATACCAGTTCGCCTCGTTGGGCCGGATCAGCCGGAGGGGCGGGCGAGGCTGCATACGTTCCCCCGGCCCCAATCTCGATTGACCAGCCCAGAACAACAATCACCAGCCAACGCGCATTGTTGTGCCACATTGCAACGACGCCTCCCTTGACCTCGTCACAGGGAGGTTGCGACCGCTGTGCCAGAGACTTGCAGGAAAATTGTCTTGAAAGGACGTGGCATTGCGAGCGGAGTCCGGCGGTCGAGGGAAACGCCTGCAGCCATTTGCGCCAGCCCAATGAAGTGAGCTGGTGCAGGCTGCCACAGCAGGAATCTCAAGCCCGATGGCACGCAAACAGGTATCAGCCCGTGACGATCGTCGGCTCCAGGGAGACGCGTGTCTTCATCGAGTTGGAAATCAGGCAGTTGGCTTCGGCCTTTTCGATCAACTCATGGGCTTTTGCGCTGTCGGTCTCCGCTTTCAGCGTGATGTGAGGACGTAACGTGATGTTTGTCACCTGGAACTTGCCGTCGACCAACTCCAACTTGCCCTCGGCCTCACAGCGGTACGCGGTGAACGCCAGCCCCGCCCGCTCCGCAACCGCGAGGAACGTGGTCATTAAACAGATGTTGGCAGACGCCACGTACAAATCCTCCGGCGACCAAATCCCATCATGCCCTTTGAACTCCGGCGGCGTGGCGACCTGAATATCAGGTTTCCCCGCACAGGTGATCGTGCCCTTTCGTTGCTCGGTCCACTGCACGCTCGTGTGGTAGAAATACACCTTCGGCTTCGATTCCATTCGTCCACTCCTCCCTGCTCTCGAGCCTATCCCCTAATTTCTTCCTGCGTCTCGCGGCTTCCGTCTACCGTTTCACGGTTTGATGTACGCCCAGCCCTGCTCCTGCAACTCCATCAACCTCACCATAGCCGGGACGGTTCGATCGACTTGTTCGATGAGATCCTCGCGCAGCAACCCCATCTTCTTCATCGTGTTGGAGCAGGCGGTGAATTCCACGCCGAACTTGGCTTTGAGATCGGCCACCTCGCTTGCCAGGGGCGAGTCTTTTTTCGTGAGCAGCCTCAACCCTGGCCCATGCGCCACCACTTCCACTCTGAGGCTGTCCCGCCCCACCGCTTCGTAGAGATTCTTGATATTGCCGAGCAGGCCGCGTTGCACCCTTTCGTCATCGCCATTGAGGTGCATCACCACTCGATGCTGCCGGGCCTCCTCGGCGCGGGCAGGTGCCAGGGCGACGAGCAGGAGCGCCACCGCCAGCACCCACCAGGCTCCGCTGACATTCCAACGGATCATCGGCATTCGTCGGTTCTCCATGTATCCATCGTCACCATCGTCGAATCAGAGCAACGCGCGCCACACCTGCGACACGCTCCAGAATAAGAACAAGCCATACACAAACCCGAAAAACCAAGGGAAGCTGGTTTCACGATGGGCCCACCACTGCCGATGCTGCCTGAAGGCCCAATTGGGATGGAATGTCGTCGGATCGTTGCCCGGATCTTCCAGCGACTCACGCCGCTCCCTGATCGTGTAGAGACTGTTGGCCAGTTTCCTCGCGCCCCACTCCGGCATGGCTTCAATGCCCCGCATCTGCCATTCCCACAGGGCATTCTGCCCTGAAAACCGTCCCAACACGATCGCCATTTGCGCGCTCAACAGGATGCCGAAGATGCTCAAGAGGACGATCAAGATCGTAAACGGAAGAGCGAGCGACTCCCGCGAGACCAACAGACCGATCACCGCGACAAAAATCGAATTGGCCGTCAGGTAATCGGACAACAGGCTGTGGTAGTCGCGCACTCCCGAGGTCCAAAGCGTCACCAGGTGGCCGTAGGTCTCTTCAACTTTACGCCGGGAGAGCGCCGCATCGGATCCGGTCTCGACCGACACCTTCATTTCTTGCTCCGTTCCAGCGCCGCGACCGCCTGTGTCGTGCGAAGAAGTGCATCCGGATTCAGGGACAGGCTGTCGATCCCCTCCTCGACCAGAAAACGCGCAAACTCCGGATAGTCGCTCGGCGCCTGCCCGCAGATCCCGATCTTCCGTCCGGCCGCTTTGGCCGCTTTGATGACGTGCGAAACCATCGCCTTGACCGCCTCATTGCGCTCATCGAACAGGTGCGCCACGATTTCCGAATCGCGATCGACTCCCAGGACCAATTGGGTCAAATCGTTGGAGCCGATCGAAAATCCATCGAACACCTCCGCGAACCGGTGCGCGAGAATCACATTGCTGGGAATTTCACACATCACATAGATTTCGAGCCCCTGCTGGCCACGCACGAGCCCGTACCGCTCCATTTCGGCCACCACCTTCCTGCCTTCTTCCACCGTCCGGCAGAACGGTACCATCAACTTGAGGTTCGTGAGCCCCATCTCCTCGCGCACGCGTTTCATGGCCCGGCATTCCAAGGCAAATCCTTCGCGGTAACGCGGATCGTAGTAGCGCGAGGCGCCGCGGAATCCGATCATGGGATTTTCTTCCTGCGGCTCGTAGCGGCTCCCTCCGATCAGATTCGCGTATTCGTTCGACTTAAAGTCGCTGAGGCGGACGATCACGTCCTTCGGGTAAAAGGCCGCGGCGATCATCGCCACACCTTGTGCCAACTTATCGACAAAGAACTGGGCCTTGTCGTCATACCCGACCGCGACACGGGCGATCTCGGCCTTCACACCCGCATCCTCCAGGCGATCGTAGTCCAAAAGGGCGAGGGGATGCACCTTGATGTAGGTGCTGATGATGAACTCTTCACGGGCCAGCCCAACTCCGTCATTGGGAATGAACGACAGGGCGAACGCCTCCTCGGGATTCCCGACGTTCATCATGATTTTGATTTTCGGCCGTTCCATCGCCCGCACATCGACGCAGCCCACGTAAAAGGGCAATGCGCCGTCATAGACATGGCCGATTTCGCCTTCCGCGCAGGACACCGTCACGGCCTGTCCGTCCTTCAGCACCTCCGTCCCCCGCTCCGTGCCCACCACTGCCGGCAAACCGAGTTCCCGGCTCACGATCGCCGCATGGCAGGTCCGGCCGCCCCGATTGGTCACGATCGCCGACGCTTTCTTCATGATCGGCTCCCAATCGGGATCGGTTTTGTCCGTCACGAGCACGTCTCCCTGCCGAAATTCGTTGAGTTGATGGACGCTCTTGACGACACGTACGGGCCCCTGCCCGATCTTGCCGCCGACGCTGCGGCCCGTGATCACGACCCGCCCTTTCTCCTTCAGATGATAGGTTTCCAGCGTGTCATGGTTCCGCTGCGACTGCACCGTCTCCGGCCTGGCCTGTACGATGAACAGCTCTCCCGTCAGCCCGTCCTTCGCCCACTCCATGTCCATCGGAGAGGGCTGGCCCCGTTTCGTGCTGTAGTGATCCTCGATCACGCAGGCCCAGCGAGCCAGCGTGAGGATTTCATCGTCGGTGATGGCAAATCGGCCGCGGTCTCCGGGAGGCACCGGCACGTTCTTGACCATCTTTCCGCCCCCGACGTCGTAGACCAGTTTGAACTCTTTTGTCCCCAGCACCTTTTGCAGAATCGGGCGGGCGCCGCGGATCAGCGTCGGCTTGAACACATAGTACTCGTCCGGGTTCACCGTGCCCTGCACCACGTTCTCGCCCAGACCGTAGGAGGCATTGATCAACACCGCGTTGCGGAAACCCGTTTCCGTATCGATGGAGAACATCACGCCGGAGGCCGCGAGATCCGAGCGCACCATGCGCTGCACGCCGATCGACAACGCGATCCGAAAGTGGTCGAACCCCTTGTCGACTCGGTAAGAGATGGCGCGGTCGGTGAACAGCGAGGCAAAGCACCGCCGGCAGGCCTCCAGCAGCGCCGCCGCCCCCTGCACGTTCAAATAAGTCTCCTGCTGGCCTGCGAAACTGGCGTCCGGCAAGTCTTCCGCGGTCGCGCTGCTGCGGACCGCCACATCGATCGGTTCGCCGATGCCCCGTCCGAGCCGGTCATACGCTTCCACGATCGCTCGTTCCAATTCCTCCGGCAAGGTCGCATCCAAAATCGCCTGTCTCACTTGGCGCCCCCGCTGCCGAAGGTTCCCGAGGTCCTGCGTGTTCAGGTCATTGAGGATTTCGCGAATCTTCCGGTCCAAACCCGCCTCGTGGAGAAACAACCGGTAGGCCTCGGCGGTGATCGCAAACCCATTGGGAACCATGACCCCTTTGGAAGCCAAGGCTCGGTACATTTCGCCGAGCGAGGCATTCTTACCCCCAACAGACGGGACATCTTCGATACCGATCTCTTCGAACCACTTAATCGTGGCATGAACCTGCGCAACCCGACCCATGCATCCTCCTCAAGCTGAACCCGCACGTGTCATTCGAGAACTTCTGATAGCAGCCTCGGTGCCAGAGCCCACGCGAAAAATGGTGGACATTTCAGCGTGTTTCCATCCGACGTTCACAACGGTGGGGTATTTCGCGCCACCCCTCGCCGATCGCCCTGTCGCAAAGGGCTGCAGGGGCGGAAGGCCGAGCAGCCAATTAGAGCCGAATCGACCGGTAGAAGGCCCGCTTGGCTAGTTCCGCCGCGCAGGCATAGAGCAAGACAATGATCGCGAGGGCTCCCCAGAACACCGGCGGTAACGGGGTCAGCCCCATCATGCCCCGCAAGGGCGTGAGCGGCAAGAGGATCGTCACCGCCGCGACCAACGCGGTCGAGAGCAACAGGGGACGCGAGGGCCGGCTGCGGACAAGCGGCCTTCGACTCCGAATCACGAGCACGATCACCGACGCCGACACCACCGACTCCACGAACCACCCGGTGCGGAACTCCTCCACGCCGGCGTTCAAGCCCCAGAGCAACACCCCGAAGGTGAGAAAGTCAAAGCATGAGCTGATCAACCCGAACGTCATCATGAACTTCCGGATGAACGCGATGTCCCACCGCCTCGGGCGGTCGATCAGCTCCCGATCGACGCGATCGGTCGCGATCGTCATTTCCGGAATGTCGGTCAGAAGATTGGTCAGCAAGATTTGCTTCGGCAACAGGGGAAGGAACGGTAGAAAGGTCGATGCCCCGGCCATGCTGAACATGTTGCCGAAGTTGGCGCTCGTGGCCATGAAGACATATTTCAGCGTGTTTGCAAACGTAGTGCGGCCTTCGCGGATGCCTTGCGCCAGGATGCCCAGGTTCTTTTCGAGCAGCACGATGTCCGCCGCTTCCTTCGCCACGTCCACCGCCCCCTCGACCGACACCCCGACATCCGCCGCATGCAGCGCGGACGCGTCGTTGATTCCGTCTCCCCCGTACCCGACGACATGGCCGGCCTTCTTCAACGCGAGAATGATCCGTTCCTTCTGATTCGGCTCCACTTCGGTGAACAACTCGACCTCAGTCACCCGCGAGACCAGTGCCTCGTCGCTCATCCGACGCAGTTCCGCCCCGGTTAGCATGCGCAGGGCAGGCAGACCGATCTCTTGCGCCACATGCGCGGCGACGTGCGCATTGTCGCCGGTGAGGATCTTGAGAGCCACCCCAAGTTCCCGAAGCTCGGCAACCGTGGCGGCGATGCCCGGTTTGGGAGGATCGGTGAACAGCAGCAGCCCCATGAACGTCATGCCGGCTTCGTCGGCGGCCGTCAATCGCGCTTGAGACTCGAACTGCCGACGGGCCACCGCCAGCACCCGCAGCCCACCCTCACTGTGTCGGCGTACCTGCCGCTCGATCGACAGGCGCATGGCCTCGGTCAGCATCACGGCTCCACTCGCCGCCTCCGCGCGGTCGCAGACATCCAGTACGTTGTGCCACGCCCCCTTCGTCACCATGAGATGTCCGTCGGGGGTAGCGACCAAAATCGACAGCCGCTTCCGTACGAAGTCGTAGGGCTCCTCGTCCAACTTGCGGTAGCCCGCGACGTCAAACCGTCGATGGGAGCGAATCGCCTCGTCGATAGGATTCAGAAAACTCCCCTCGAAACTGGCGTTCAAGTAGGCGTGAAACAGCACCGCCTCGCTGGTCCGCCCCTCGAGGTCCACCGCATCCTGAAGCCGCACCTGTCCGAGGGTCAGGGTTCCCGTCTTGTCCGAGCAGAACACCGTCATGCTGCCGAAGTTTTCGATCGCCGCCAGCCGCTTCACGATGACTTTTTGCCGCGCCATCCGGCGCGCACCCTGCGCGAGGTTGATGCTGATGATCGCGGGCAGAAGCTGCGGCGTCAGCCCCACCGCCAGGGCCAGCGAGAACAAGAACGATTCCAACACCGGCCTCGCGAAGAACATGTTGATCGCGAATATGGCCGCGACGAGGCCCAGCGTCACCTCCATGAGCAGGTACCCGAACCGCCGGACGCCCCGCTCGAACTCAGTTTCGGGAGGCCGCAGCTTCAGGTGCTGCGAGATCCGACCGAACTCGGTATCCGTCCCGATCGCCGCAACCACTGCCGTGCCGGTTCCGCTCACCACATGGGTGCCGAGGAACAGGCTGTTCGTCCGCTTGGCCAATGGCTGCTCCGTGGTGAGCACCCCAGGAAACTTTTCCACCGGATAGGTTTCGCCCGTCAGGGCCGCTTCGTCGAGAAACAGCGACTTGGATTCGAGCAGGAGGCTGTCGCCGGGAACCGTATCGCCGGCCCGGAGGAAGACGATGTCGCCCGGCACGATGTCTTGGACCGGAACGGCCGTTTGCCGACCGTCGCGCAACACGTCCGACTTGACTTGCACCATGGCCAGCAGCCGCTCGACCGATCGGGAAGCCCCGCGTTCCTGCCAGAACCCGAGCAGCCCGCTGACCAACACAATGGACAGGATGATGGCCGTATCGGTGCGATCCTCCAGGAACCAGGCTACGCAAGCCGCGGCGAGAAGAATGAGGATGATCGGGCTGTTGAATTGGCGGAAGAGAAGAGAAAGATCGGACGCGCTCGCGGCCGGCTTGAGCGCCGTCGTGGCCGAGGCTCGACGGCGGGCTTCAGCCTCGCTGTGAGACAATCCCTGAGGCCCGGTCTGTAGTTGCTGAAAGAGCGCCCCTGGTTCGCGCGCCCAGAAGGCCGGATCACCGCCATCCATCGAATCCGGTTCCGCCGAACGAGGCTGGTCCGACGGCATCGCGATCTTCGCTGGTTCGGCTTCCGCCATCGACAATGCTCCCTTTACCGCAGCACGTTCCTGATCCAATCCCCCAGCACGTGGGTGACCGCCACGACGACGAAGCCGATCAGAAGGTGCTCGCCGATGACCCTCCATGGCGCAATCCTCTGCGCCCGTGCCAACACGAAACTCAGCAGCGTCAACAACAAGAGTCCCCACGCGACGCTGATCGTCACGGCTTGATCCAACGGGAGGTACAGCACCGGGACGGCAAATGTGCCGGCCACGACCAGCTTGGCGACGAAGGTGGCGACCGTGGCCTCCCAAATCTCCACCTCCCGGCCGTTGTTCTTGGACTCTTCGGCAATGTGAATCCCCAGCGCATCGGAAAGCGCATCGGCGATCGCAATGGTAACGATGCCTCCGACGACGGCGGATTTGGAATGGGTTCCTGCATGCAGTCCGACCATCAGGCCCAACGTCGTAATCACGCCAGAAGCCAACCCGAAACTCAAACCCGTTTTGAAGGATTGCCTCATATCAGCAGGAGGATCGCGTTGCGCCGTTCGTACAACCGGTCAGCCACCCTTGAAGATCGGTCAGGAGCCGGGCGACCGCCCGATTGGCCGCCATGACGCCGCCATACGCATCCTCCGACGAAGCCGGCTCCGCTGCCTCAAACTCTCTGGTGCCGACGATGTGGTAATCGGGCAGCTTCAGCAGTTGCGCGCGCAACGAGAGTCGGACGCGGCTCGGCTGTTGAAGAAATTCCTGTACCAGCTCAACTTGATCCACATCCAGCCGGTAGTCCCCCCTGACCGCACTGGGCAGAGCCACGACCGCCTGCCACGCAGCTCCCCGCTCCAGTTGCAGCAGCAAGAGCGATCGCAACATCCTGGCCGGCGCATCGGCCCATTGGTGCGTGGCATAGTAGGCCAGTTCGTGCGGACGTTTGACGTAGGCCATGCGCGCACTGTCGAACCCCGGTCTTGCCAGAGGAAGGTTCAGCAACAATACCGGAGCGCCTGCTCCATGAGACTCCACTGCGGCCCGCTGTTCGGCCGGATCCGGACTCAAGACAAAGGTGTGGATCGCCGCCGGCTCCTCGCGCGGCACCGACAGGCACCCGGTCAGCAGCAGCAATCCCGCAGCGAGCAGCGAGTCGCACAATCGCGTCGTCGTCCCCGGCATCACGTCACTCCCCCGGACCGCGCGGTCCGGCCCTCCTGCCCAGCACCAGCGAACTCGGCTCCTGTTCGAGCTGCCGCGCGACCTGCTGCAAGGTTGCGGTGAGCTGGCGCATCTCGGCGACCAATTGGCCGGTCTCCGCAAGTGTCTGCCGTGTGAACTGCTCGATCTCCGGGCGGCTGCCTTGCACCACGCCGCCGACGGCCTTGCTCGTTCGCGCCAACTCATCCGTCATGAGCTGCAACGATCCCGCGCTCTTGGTTAGCCGTTCGAGGAGCGCCGGCACCTGCCGGTTCAGACTCTCCGTCAGCTTCGCAAGATTGCCGGCGGACTGCGAGGCCCTCAGGATGCCCTGGTCGACTTGATCGCTGTGAGCGGCCAAAGCGTGGGTCACCGTGGCCAAGTCGTTGAGGATCTGCCGCAGGGCCACGCGATTCTCTTCGCCGACCAGACCGGTCGCTTGCTCGGCCAACATCGTCAGGTTATGCATCAGGTTGGATACGTCTTGGTCGGAGAGCAACTTCGACAGGGCCATATCCAGACGAAAGAACAACGACGGGCCGGTCTTGATCACGGGATATTCCTGACCGGCTTGAAGCTCCAAGGCCGGGGCCTCACGGCTGCCGCCCGTGAGGTTCAACGTCGCAAGCCCCGTCAGCCCCTGGGTCTCCAGCACGGCGATGGTGTCGGTCTTGATCGGAGTCCCATGCAGGATGTCGAGTGTCAGCCGTACTTCTTCCGGCGTCTCGGGATTCAATGCGATCTCTTTGACGCGCCCGACATCCACCCCGCGATACTTCACGGTGGAATCCACGCTCAGCCCGGCCACGGACTCACGCATCAGGGCATGATAGCGATCATACGACCCCCGATAGTCGGTCTTCCCCAACCAGAGGACGACACCGATCAGCAGGGCGCCGAAGAACGCCACAAATCCGCCGACAAGCACGTAATTGACTTTGGGCTCCATCTTTCAGTCTCAGAGCGTATGACCGACAACACCAACCCTATCCACCCTTATACTGCCGCGAGCTTCCCTCGTCCCTCTGGTCTCGAGGGATTGGACATGAGACGGTAGACGCAAGACATCGAATAAAACATCAATTGCGGTGTGCTCCGACCTCGCACCTAGGGGCTTTCGTCCGACGTCTACCGTCTCGCGTCTTTCATCCCCATTTGCTCCATCGCGGCCCGGCCGCGCGGTCCCTGCAGATATTCCCGAACCAACGGTTGGTGGGAGACCATCAGCTCCGGCATCGTGCCAAGGCCCAGCACCTGCCCCTCTCCAAGAATCGCCACGCGATTGGCGATGCGCCACAACGTGTCCAAATCGTGCGTCACCATCACGACGGTCAACCCGAACAATTCTTTGAGTCGCAACACCAGTTCATCGAAGCCGGCCGCGATCATGGGATCCAGCCCGGCCGTGGGCTCATCGAGAAACAGCAATTCGGGATCCATTACGATCGCGCGAGCCAAAGCCGCTCTCCGCCTCATGCCGCCGCTCAGCTCGTTCGGAAACTTTCCTGCGCTCTCCGGCGGCAAGCCGACCAATGCCAGCTTGATCGCCACAATCTCGCGCACCACGTCGGGCCCCAGTCTGGTGTGCTCCCGCAGCGGCACCGCCACATTGTCGGCCAAGGTCAGCGAACTAAACAGCGCCCCGTGCTGAAACATGACCCCGAACCGTCGATGCAACTCCAGCCCGTCCGCCTCCTCCAGCCGCTGACTGTCGATGCCGAACAAGCGCACCGAACCGGCCGTCGGCGCCAACAACCCGATGATCTCCCGCAACAGGGTCGACTTTCCGCAACCGTTTCCACCCGCGATCGCAAACACCTCCCCGCGTCGGATGGAAAGACTTACGTCGCTGTGCACCACCGACGAGCCGAACTTCGTCGACACATGGTCGACCTCGATGATTGGAACATCGTTCCCCTGCACATCGCCTCCGCAAACCAGGCTTATTCCCAGATTTGCCGTCAGTAGCCGGGATTACTCATGAATGCCGTAGCGAGGCGTCCGAGACCGAAGTCCCCCGGGGCTTCCCGCAAGCGAGCCCGACGCAGGCGCGCGCCAAGTCCGTTGAGGAGGGCGAACGAGAAAAGCCCCGCCGGACGAGAGTACCGGGCGACGAAGTCGGTATTCATGAGTGGTCCGGGTTACAGGTCCCACCAGTTCAGAAGAATGCTGCAGATCGCATCGAAAATGATCACCAGGAAAATGCTCTGCACGACGCTGATCGTGGTATGGCGACCGACATCATCGACCCCGCCGCGGATCTGAAACCCTTGGTAGCAGCCCACCAGCGCGATGATCACGGCGAAGAACGGCGCCTTGGCCAGTCCGATCAGAAAATGCCGCAGTGCCACCGCCTCCTCGAAGCGCCGGACGAACTCGGCAAAACTGACCTTGAGTTGCGACAGCGCGATGATCATGCCGCCGAACGACCCCAGCACGTCGGCGTAGACCGTCAGCAACGGGAGGGCCACCACCAACGCGATCGCGCGGGGCAGCACCAGGAGATTCACCGGCGACAACCCCAGAGTTTTGACCGCATCGAGTTCTTCGGTCACTTTCATGGTTCCAATCTGTGCCGCATAGGCGGAGCCGGATCGCCCGGCGATCAGGATCGCCACGATCAGGGGCGCAATCTCCCGCAGCAAGGAGATGCCGACCAGGTCGACGATGAAAATATTGGTGCCGAATTTTCTCAACTGTTCGGCCCCCTGGTAGGCGATGACCACGCCGACCAGGAAGGTCAGGAGGCCAGTGATGGGGAGCGCCTGCACCCCGTCGGTCTTGAGACAATTGAGGATCGCATGCCATCTGATCCGCCTCGGGGACGCCACCATACGGACGAACGTGACGACCGCTTCACCGAGAAATCCCAATGCTCGAAGAGCATGCAGCCGGCGGTTTTCGAGAAACCGGTCCAGGCGTACCACGAATCTGGGCCGCGAGAGGGCACCGCCTCCGGATGGCGACCAATTCGATACGACGATGTCGAACAGCTGCGCATGTTCCGGCTTCATGCCTTCCAGCGCCACGGCACAGCCGCGCTGTCGACAGGCTGCCAGCGTGCGCTGCAACACCACGGCCCCTCCCGTATCGAACGCCGTGATGCCGCTGGCATCACAACGCAGGGATCTTCCCGAAGGCCACGCCAGCGCGCTGAGAAACTGCTCGAGGTTCGCCAAGTACGGCAACGTCCACGGCCCTGCGCAGACGACGGTTCCATCACCGGTCAAGGTGACATGCGCCCCGCCGGCCGGCTTGATTCGCAAAGAGTGCCCCCTGCTCGTCACCCTCAAACCTCACCGCGCGCCCGCAACGACGACACCCATTCGCTTTTCGTCATGAGCAGCGAACCGAGGCCGATCACTACGGCCCCGATCGTCAACACACCGCCCAGATAGGGTACGAGCGACAAGACGGAATACAGCAGCAGCCCCAATACAAACGGCGCGGCCAGGGAAGGGTCATCGGATGGCCGACGCAAGAGCAGCTGTCCGAACCAGGTCATGACATAAATGCGGGCCAGATACAGGGCGACCATATACAGAGCGAACAGGACGAGACCCAAGGGCATTCCGAGCAGGGTCACCATGCAAAGGACCGCCAAGATCGGGAGTCCGACCATGGCCCCGATGCCCCATCCCGCCGACGCCAGCGGCCTGCTCGAAATCGTAACGGAGACGAGTCCGGTGAATCGAGGATACAGACGGATCAGCAACAACCCCAGGATCAGCGTGGATACGAAACTTATGCCGACGCATGCAAACCGGATCCCGGCCAGACCATGGCGAACATACTCGCCGTTCCACCACTCCGGAAGCGGTCGCCGCACGAGCCCGCCCCGCACCGTGGCGCCTTCATCCATGGCCGGCGCCGATTCGCTCCAATAACGCAGCTTGCCTGCCACAGCCGCTTTCTGGGTGAGACGGATGGATGCCGCCGCGACGACCGCATCGTGCTCGATTCCGTTTGCGATCGTCAGCATCCCTGCCGCCACCTTTGCGTCGCGACCAACATGCCCGGCCAGTTCGACTTCTCCACCAGCCGCAACGAAATTGTCGTGCACCCGGGAAGACTCCGCCAGCCGGATATCCCCGCCGGCCACCGCGAGATTTCTCCCGACCGTGCCGCCGATCGTAACCTGCCCGCCGATCACCCTCGCGTCCTGGGCTATGGCCCCGGTGAGCGTGACCGCCCCTCCGGACGCGATCACATCACCGTTGATCGTCCCATCCACCACCACCTCGCCGCCGGCCGCGTACAGATCGCCGTTCACAGTCCCCGAGATACGCACCTGCGGTCCAAAAGCGATATAGTCTCCCTGCACGACTTGGCCGGCGGCCAATCGGGATCGCCCGACGAGAATCGAGCGCTCGGATGCCTCTTCCGCCGACAAAGGGTCCGCCAGGCTCAACAGCAGCACGATGCTCAAGACGGCCAGGTTCATTGGAATTGCCTCCTGAATCGCCAAAGGCCGAACCCAAAGAGCGCGCCGCCGAGGACGGTCAACGCCAACACTTGACGCCACAGAACCTCCAGTCCGGTCCCCTTGAGCAGGATGCCGTGGGCGATTTCAACAAAGTACCGCAGGGGCGACAACATCATCAGTCTGCCGACCCATGCCGGCATGGATTCAAGCGGCGTCAGGATCCCGGACAACAGCAGCATGGGCGCAACCACGAGCAAGGTCAACATCCCCACCTGAGCCTGATTCCTTGCCAGGGTAGCGGCAAAGATTCCCATTCCTGCCGTCGCCACGACGAACAGGGCCGTCAGGGCGAACAACAACGGACTGCTCCCTCGAATCGGGACCCCGAAAATCGGTTGCATGACGCCGAACAACGCAACCGCCGTCGCAACAAGGATCA
Organism: Nitrospiraceae bacterium; assembly: GCA_019637075.1. Taxonomy (NCBI): domain Bacteria; kingdom Pseudomonadati; phylum Nitrospirota; class Nitrospiria; order Nitrospirales; family Nitrospiraceae; species Nitrospiraceae bacterium. The sequence continues at coordinate 732,912 of JAHBWI010000002.1, forward strand.
CCAATGTCATGGCCACCACTTTGGGAAACATGATCTGAAACGGTGTCAGCGGCGACACCAGCAATTGTTCGACCGTGCCTCGTTCTTTTTCCCGCACGAGCGCCGCCGCCGGGAGCAGCATGGCAAAGATCGTGATCATGCGCAACAGATGGGAAATGGATTCGAACCAGGTCTCATTCTGATCCTGGTTGTACCAGACCCGGTGGTCGCTCACGACCATCGGGCCGGCGGCCGCAGTTCCATCCCCCAATCCGATTCGCTTCGAGGCCGCCTCCTGCGCAAACTGTCCGACGATACGCGAGGCATAGCCGGCCGCTGAAAGTCCCTGCGGCGCGTTCGTGGTGTCCACCAGCACTTGCAGGGAAGCCGATTCCCCCGCGGCCAGCGCCTCATGAAAACGGGGAGGAATCTCCAACACCAGCATAGACCAGCCCCCATCCAACCGTTCGAAGGCTTCCGCCTCCCGGGTCAGTTCGCCGTCGAATCGAAAATACGGGGCATGAAACCGACCGACCAGCTCGCGGGACGATAGGCTTCGATCCGAGTCGTGAATCAGCAGGCCGGCGTTCCGCAATTGCGTCTGCAAGCCGGTGCCGGTGATGTACACGGAGACCGTGAAGGAATAGACGAGAAACCCCATGAGCGGAAGGTCGCGGAACAACTGCAGCAACTCTTTCCGCGTCATGACCAGCAACCTGCGCCACCAGCGCGTCGTGCGCGTCGCAGTTCGAACATCGTTCGTCGTCATTGGCGAGGCCTCTTGCTGAACAGGCGATATCCGAGCAGTCCCAGCGCCCCTGCATAGATCAACAGGGCCAGCATGTCCGCCCAGAGAACCGCGAGACCGACGTTCTTTAGGAACGTCCCCCGCACGATATTGGTGAAGTACATGCCGGGGAACACATGCGCCTGCGCTTGAGCGGCCGGGCTCAGCGACGACACCGGCACCATGAGCCCGGAAAACAGAATCGTCGGAACCGTGCTCACGACCACCGTGATGATCAAGGCCGCCTGCTGCGTACTAACCAGCAGGGACACCACGAGGCCGATGCCCGTACTCGTCAAAACGAACAGGAGCGCGCTCACCAGAAACAACGCGAGGCTCCCCTTGAACGGCACCGCGAACAGCCACACTGCGATGAGCCATAACAGCACGACGTTGATCGAGGACATGCCCACATACGGCAACAGCTTCCCGGCCAGAAATTCCAGCCGGCTCACGGTGGCGCAATAAATGTTATAGATGGAACCCGTTTCCTTCTCGCGGACTACGCCGAGGGCGGTGAGTAACGGCGAGGCTACCATGAGGGAAAGCATGACCAGGGCTGGCACGGTCGACCAGGTGCTGCGCACTTCTTCGTTGTACAGATATCGTACCTCCAACCGAATCGGCTGAAGCAGCCGTTGAGCATCCGGGCGCGCAAGGCCTCGCACCCGGGCCACAGACTCCACGAGCAGGTCCGTGTTGAACGCGCTGTTGACGGCGATGACGTAGCCCTTTGTAATATCCGCGCGGAGAGGGAACGTGCCGTCGAGAAGGGTCTGCACATGCGCCGCTTGTCCCGCGCGCAATCGTTCTTGAAAGTGTTCGGGGATCACGATCACGGCCCGCGCCCTTCCGGTTCGCAGCCACTCGTCGCTCTGGGCCTCGTGGGACAGCGGCCCTTGGAAGGAAAAGTATCGGGATTCAAGGAATCGGTACAGGTAGTCTCGGCTCATCGGGCTCTGGTCCCGATCGAGCACCGCGAACGGAATCTGCTCCACGTCCAACACCAAACCGTACCCGAACACGACCATCCATAGGCTCGGCATCAAGAACGCCAGAAGCAGAAACAACCGGTCGCGTGTGACCTCCCGCCACTCTTTCGAGGCCACCGCGCCGATACGCCGCAGATTCATTTGGGGAGCACTCCGGCTCCGTAGCGGTAGACAAGATCGCCGCCGAAGTAGCTGGCAACGAACAGGACGAGTAACCCGACCGCCCCAACGACCAGCACCAAAACCCGCTTCTCCGGCATCAATCCCATCCGCATGGCGAACCGCCAAGCGACCAGCGCGGCAAAGATTCCGGCCGCGACGAATGCCAGCTCCTCGTGGATCTCGATCGCGGGCTTGGGAATGCCGCTATGCTCCACCGCCTCCTCCGCAAAATGGCCGGTGACGACGGCCGCGCCCGCCGACAAGAGTCCGGTGATCGACAAATACCACCCGCTCTCGCGTAACCGTTCATCCTGCCGCCAGACTGCGAGCAAATCGAACAACCAACCGGTCGTCAAAAGAGCAATGGGAAAATGGACGAGCATGGGATGAATGGGATGCATGGTGCTCCTTTCGGCTCACTGGTCACGTATCAACCGGAATAATCCGGCGGCCATCTGCATTCGGCTGTCGACACTGGCCCGACTGAGGGCTCACCGCTCAGGGCTGAACGCTCATCGCGTTCGACTCCCGTTCCAACTTCATCACCCGATAGACGAATACGTCTTCCAAGCTCAACGGGCGCTTGCTGAGGGCTCGCACTTGAATTCCGTCGCCGGCGAGCGCCGTACGCGCCAGCCCCTCATCCCGGGCCGGATCGAGCGACAGCACGTGCACCTTTGTCCCGAAGAGCGCGGCGCCTCGAAAACCGGCTTGAACCAGCAATTGCAGCGCGTGAGCCGGCCGGTCACTCGCCACTTCCAGGAGACAACCGGCTTCGGTCTCAACCTGTTGCTTCATAGCCAGCGGCGAGCCTTCCGCCACGATCTTGCCCGCATACATCAGGGCGAGCCGATCGCAGTGCTCCGCTTCGCTCATGTAGTGCGTGGTAATCAGGATCGCGACTCTTTCTTGGCGAGCCAAATGGGAGAGCATGTCCCAGAACTGCCGCCGTCCGATCGGATCCACGCCGGAGGTAGGTTCGTCCAGAAACAGCACCCGAGGCCGATGCACCAACGCACAACCCAGGGCGAGTCGTTGGCGAACACCCATCGGCAGGCGCCCGGTCAGGCTGCTCTCGTAGCCGGCCAGACCCGCCATGGCTACGATCCAGGCGAGCCGCTCCTTCGTCTCGCGCCGGTCCAGCCCGTAGATGCCCGCGAACAGGCCGATATTTTCTTCTACCGTCAAGTCGAGATAGAGCGAGAACGCCTGCGACATGTAGCCGATTCGTTCCTTGATCACGCCACCGGCCGTCTTCATATCCGCTCCCGCAACCCGCCCCTCTCCTCCGGTGGGCGGCAAGATGCCGTTCAGCATTTTGATGACCGTCGTCTTGCCCGCGCCGTTGGCCCCCAATAACCCGAAAATCTCACCTTGCTTGACCTGAAAGCTCACGCGGTCGACGGCCCGAAAGGAGTTGAAGTCGCGCACCAGTTGATGTGCCTCGATCGCAAGTCCGTGATTGTCTGCCCCTGCCGCCGATGGCGTCGCAGGAATACGTTGCCGCTGCTCGGCCTGCCGCAACAGGAGCGAGACAAACACATCCTCCAAGTCCGGATCGTCACACTCCATCCGCTCAGGCGTGATGTCGCGGAGCGCCGCGGTCAGCTCGCGCAAGGCGGCGGCCGGATCTGTTTCACCCGTGAAGACATGCAGCCTGGGCCCCAACGTCTCAACCTGCGCATACGTCGTTCGCAGCCGAGCAAGAGCTTCCAATTGCGGAGTCGCCTCGAACGTCAGCATCAACCCCGGGATGAGTGATTGAACCTCCGCCGGCGTCCCCGACACCAATTCCCTTCCGTCGGAGAGGAACGACAGGTGATGGAACCGCGCCGCCTCATCCATGTAGGCCGTTGAAACCAGCGCCGTCATCCCCTTCTCCTGCAGCAACTCGGTCAAGATGGCCCAGAATTCTCGGCGCGACACAGGATCAACCCCCGTGGTCGGCTCATCGAGGATCGCCAGCTCCGGTTCATGAATGAGGGTGCAGATCAGCCCGAGCTTTTGCCTCATACCGCCGGACAGGTGCTTCATAGGCCGGCTGCGGAAGCGATCCAACCGCGTCATGGCAAGGAGCCTGGCTTTCCGCTCCGCCAACTGCTGAGCCGACACGAGTCTCAATTGCGCAAAGAAGTCGATGTTCTCTTCGACCGACAGGTCCGGGTACAGATTCAAGCCCAGGCCCTGCGGCAGAAACCCGATCCTCGGCTTCACCTCCTCCGCCGCCCGCTCGGAATCTATGAGATGCCCGAACACTTCGACCGTCCCCGCGTCATACGTCAATACACCGGCGATGGCTTTCATGAGGCTGCTCTTTCCCGCCCCATCCGGCCCGATGACGCCATACATTTCGCCGCGCCGGGCCACGAGATCCACGCCGCTCACCGCAGCCTGCTTTCTGTACCGCTTCACCAATTGCGACACCCGCACCACGATGTCTTGCGAAGCGGAAAGGCTCTGTCCGCCGCTAGACTGATCCTCGCTCAGGCCCCTGTTCCCATTCATGTCGCAGATCCCGTTGACTTCGAGTCCAAGTTGTTCTGTCCGCCGCCTCGCATCCAACGTCCTAAGCCTTCGGCTTGACCCAGGCCACATCCTCGCGCCAGCGGATCACGGCATCCGCAGGGAGACCGGGCGTCAGGCGGTGGTCTGGATTGCCCTGCAGGTACAGCTTCACGGCGTAGATCAATTTCACCCGCTCGTCCGGCGTCTGGACTTCCTTCGGGGTAAACTCGGCCTTGGAGGCAATGTAGCGGACGGCGGCGTCGAATGCCTGATCGGGATAGGCGTCGATATACAACTTGGCAGGCAGACCCAGCCGCAATTTCCCAATCTGCACTTCCGGCACGTAGACTTGGAGGTACAGCCGGTCCAGATCGACCAGCTCCAGCAAGGGCGCACCGGCCGACACGATCTCTCCCCGATTGACCATCCGCGTCGTGATAGTCCCGCTCGTCGGGGCGCGGATCGTGAGATCAGCCATGACACTGTCGACTTCGGCCAGCGCTGCGTCCGCCTGATCCCGCTGGTGCTCCAGCGCCGCGACCTCCGCCTCCTTCGCCCTGACCTTCTTCCATCCCAGCTCGGCTTGGGCCGCCTGTTTCTGAGCCTGCTCCAAGCCGGACCGTGCCGCCGTAATCTCCCGCTGTGAGACCTGCCACTTCAGATCTGCCTGGTCCCGTTGCTGCCGCGACGCCTGATCCTTCTCGGCCAAATCCCGAAACCGCTGCGCATCGCTGCGCGCCTCCCGCTCCACTGCCAACGCCCGATCCACCATGGCCTTGGCTTTCACCACCTGCGCATCCGCCGCTTCGATCCCCAAGGGCACGTCGAGATTCAGCACGGACAATTCCGTATGCGCCGCCTGCACCTTGGCCTCGAGCGACGCGAAGGCTTGCGTGGCCTGCTCGACCCTTGCACGCGCCTGGACGTCGTCGAGACGAATCAGGATCTGTCCCGCCTCGACGCTATCACCTTCCCGCACCAACAATTCTTCAATGCGGCCGGGGAACTTACCGGCCACCGTGACATGATCGCCTTCGATTCGACCGTTCGCTTGGATCAAGCCGTCGGGCAACCCGCGGTTCAGAGCGAAACGTGACAATCCGGCGGCCGCGCCGACGAGCAGCGCCACGAGAGCGACCACCCAAACCAGCCACCGCGATCCCATCCTATTCGCCAACACAGAAACACTCCAGCATTCGGCCCCTGCCCCTATCTCGTCTTTGGTATCTCCTATCTCGTCTGGACGCGCCCGCTACGCTTCACGAGGGACGTCTCTGCTAGAACAACTTTTCCAATTCCCCCTTGGCCCGTGCGAGGTTGATACGCGAAGCGTTGAATCGGAACAGGGCTTCGATCACATTGTCCCTGGCCCGTGCCACCGAGGTCTGCGCGTTCGTGACTTCGATATTCGTCGCCAGTCCCGCCGCGAAACGGTCGCGGGCAAAGGTCAATTCTTTCAGCGCAAGTTCCAGCCCCTTCTGCGCCACGGCGACCTGCTGCGTCGAGGATTCCAAGGTCAAGAGCGCGTTCCGCACTTCTAGCGACACTTGATCGGACACATCCTTCATGCGAATCGCTTCCTGGCGCACGCGGCTGCGGTTTTCGGAGATGCGCCCTTCCCGTTGCCCTCCGTCGAAAATCGGCACCGAGAGCGTCAGCCCCAGCGACCGCGTCGCCAACGCCTCGTCCGGTTTTACGCCGATCCATCCATAGTCGCCGCTGAGAGACAGCGCCGGGAGCCGTTCGCTGGTCACGGAGCTTAGCGAGAGTGAGGCAAGCCGCTGCCGGTTGGCCTGGGCCTTGAGTTCGGTGCGATTCTCCTGCGCAACCGCCAAGGCCTGGTCCGGTTTCTCATGCGCGATCTGGACGAAGGTCAGGGCATCGGTGAGGCTCAGGCGAACATCGAAGTCGATGCCCAGCGCACGGATGAGATTCAGCCGAGCGCTCTCCTGGTCGTTTTGCGCAACCAGGTGCCGCTGCCGATTGTTCTCCAACTGTACTTCCTCCCTGGTCACGTCGAGACCCGTGGCCACACCGGCCGATCTTCGGTCTTGCGCCAGTTTGAGCAGTTGCTGGCTGAGGTCGATGTCGGCCTGCCGCGCCTTGACCGCTTCGTCTGCCCGCAACGCTTCCATGTAAAGCAGGCCCACCGTGGCCATCACGTCGCGCTTTGCCACCTCCGCCTCGAGTTCCGCGACGTCGATTCCGGTCTTGGCCGCCCGCCATCGCTGGATCAAACTGAGACTGAAAATGTTCTGCACGAGCGTGGCCCGCGCATCGTAGACCTCGAACGGATCGGTCACCGGCCTGGTCAGCCCGAGACCGGCTAGCCGATCGGTGGGCAAACCAAAGGCCGCCAAGTTGACGGTCTGACTTCGGCCGTTCAGAAACCCGGACACGTTCGGTAACATCGCGCCGAGGCTGGTGTTGGCCGCGGACTGCGCGGCAGCGATCCGCTCCCGCAGCAAGCGCACATTCACATTGTTGTCGATTGCGGCTTGGAGAGCGTCGTGCAAACTGAGCCGAAGTTCCGGTACGGCAGGGGATGCGGTCTCCGCCCATACGGGCGTCCCCGCAGGTACCAAGAGTCCGATGAGCAGCATGAGCGGGAACAAGCGAGTGGAAGTGGTCACGCGATCCTCCCTGCAGGACACCAGCCTATGCCGGAAGGCGAGCGAATAGCCTCGTCCTAGCCCCTTAGACTGCAAGGATGACGCCCCCGCCCGGTGGTATCGCAAAGGTTTCAAACCCTGCGAAGGACGCAATCCAGAGAGAGGCCGTGAGCGCACGAGGGTGATCGGGGGGAGGACTGCTACAGCGGACTTCTCGGGATCTGTGGCAGAAGGCCACACATCGAAAGCTCGATCTTTCCCCCCAGATCATGCCTTGCCAATCCAGCGCGCCTCCGTCTCGACTCACTCCACTCCGAATCGCGCGGGCGATTTCTCGGTCGGTCCATGCTCCGATGCCGGCATGGGTGCGATGTCGGAGCCACAATCCTACTCCTCTGGACCGACGCCCGGAGATCCCATGATCTCCTGCACCACTGTCTTGATATAACAACCGGTCGCCTGAAGATCGGCGCCCTTCCCGTACATGGCGACCAACAGCGACCGGCCTTCGGTATCAATATGGGATACCCCCGTGAGATCCACGATGAGTCGAACGCGCCGCTCTCGATCAAGCTGACGCCAAGTTCGGCGCGCTTCCTCCACCCACGCGCTGGTAAGGCTGCCTTCCAACACCATTCTTGCCCACTGCCCGTTCTTCTGTACGGTGATCTTGAGCATGACGATGTCCTCGTCAGTAGTCTCCATACCGGTCCATCCACTTGCGGATGTGCTCGACCGCTTCGGCTTTCTGTTCCGGTCGCAAACTGGCATGCCATTCGGCGACCTTGGGCAACACGCGCTGCGTCATGCGCGTTTGTACTGCCTGGTGCCGCTCAAGCAATTGCACCAACTTTGCCTCATCCAGTCGTTCGCCTTGCACCTGAGCAAGCACTTCCTCCATGATCGCCCGATGTTCCTTCTGCGACTCGGCTCGCGCAGCCAACACTTCGTCCTTGACGACCCCGAGCTTCGCCTTCTGCTGGCCGTCCAAATCCAAATGTTTGGCGATCTTGCTCGTCATCCAGTCAGCTCGTTCCGCCGGAGTATGGTGTCGATGGCACGCGGACGCCCCAAGCAAGCCCGCCACAAGTGCGATGGCAACCCCGACTCTGATGATCTTCGTCTTCATGGCAACCTCCTTTTCCCCAATCATCGTGTCTCATTCATGCAGGTGCGGTTTCTCCGCGCGACGTTCACTTTGGCCCTTTCTTAAGACTCGTTTCATCGTAACCTCCGTGATGGGCAATCGGGACTGCCGCCACCCAAACCACCTCGTCACGGCAACCGCATCTCCGCCCGACATACGCGCAGGCTCGATGCTCAAAATCGACGTAATGGCGTGCCGGGCCAGGGCGGTTAACATCATGCAGCTTGCTGACCTACCCACAGCAGGGACCGTTCCAGGTTCGAGTTCCCTGGACAAGAACGTTCAACCCATTGAGTTCAAAGGCAAGTGATCGGAGAACTTGGATTGCAGGGAGTGATGGAGCTGCAGAGATGACGAAAGAACAATGTCGATATCTCGACAGATGTCGAGATTATCGTCACCCGAGAGGGCGAGAAATGCCGAGCTTCTTCATCTTCGAAAGAAGCGTGGTGCGTTTGAGGCCTAGTTTTGCGGCTGCCCCGTCCGATCCGGCGACGACCCACTTTGATTCGCGGAGGATGCCGAGGATGTGTTCACGCTCAGTCTCGTGAAGTGTCGCGGTCGGAGCCGTCTTCGAACTCACCTCAATCTGAAGTTCACCGAGCTGGACCTGTAGTTCTGTGCCTTTCGTGAGGATCACGGAACGTTCGACCAGATTTTCCAACTCACGGATGTTGCCCGGCCACGCGTAGCGCGAAAGAGCCTCGAGCGTTTTGAGAGGAACCGTATGAATCCGTTTCTTCATACGCCCGGCATACTGCTGCGTGAAATAGCGCACCAAACTGGGAATGTCTTCGCGTCGCTCTCGAAGGGGCGGCATGGTCACCGGAAAGACATTCAGTCGGTAGTACAAGTCGCTTCGAAACTCCTTCGCATCCACCAGGCTCTTGAGGTCCTGGTTTGTCGCGGCGATCAAGCGGACGTCGACCCGAATAGTTCTCGTGCTGCCCAGACGCTCGAATTCCTGCTCCTGTAACACTCGCAGCAGCTTGGATTGTAACTCCAGCGGAATTTCGCCGACTTCATCCAGAAAAATGGTTCCCTTGTCCGCCAGTTCAAATCGGCCGACCTTCCGGCTGATGGCCCCGGTGAACGCACCCCGTTCGTGACCGAAGAGCTCGCTTTCCAGCAAGCCGCTGGGAATGGCCGCGCAATTGAGTTTAACGAACGTGCGTTCCTTGCGTCCGCTGAGCCGATGAATCGCTCTGGCGATCAGCTCCTTGCCGGTCCCTGTCTCCCCCTGAATCAGGACGGTCGCATCGGTCGGAGCCACGACCTCAACTTGTTTGAGCAGCTGTTTCAAGGCCTTGCTGTCGCCGATGATGTTCTCGAATCCCTGCTCGGTACGCAGCTCTTCCTCGAGATACAGCTTCTCTTCCGCCAACTTATTTTTCAGTTCCGTGATTTCCTGATAGGCCAGGGCGTTGGCTACGGCCAAGGCGATCTGCCCGGCGACCTCCATGAGAAACTCGATGGACGACTCGGGAAATGCCTCTTCCTGGCGAGACGCGAAGGTGAGACAGCCGATGGCTCGATCGTCCGACAGAAGGGGCAGCGCGCACATCGACTTGAATTCTTTGTCCAGCAACATCCGGATGACGTGATGACCAAAACGTTCCAGTTCCTTGAGGTGATTGATCGCCACGGGCCGCTTTGTGCTCACAGCGATAGTCGCGGGCGAGTCCACGGCATCCGCGACAAACCCCTCAAACAACCACCCAGGATTGTCCTGAAAATCCAACGCACGAAGACGAAACTGTTGGCGAGTCTCATCGTACAAAACCAAGCAGGTGTATTCTTGAGGCACCAGTTCTCGAACAGTCGCACTCACAGCATGAAACACCTCGCGCAGGTCCAACTTCGAGACCATGGCGTTGGTGATGCGCAGGAGGAGACGGAACCGATCCCTCTGTCGCTCTGCCTCTTGTTTCGAGAGAGACGCAGCCTCGCGGTTCAGCGCATTCTCCACGGCCACGGCCACTTGCTTCCCCACTTGCATCAGAAATGTCGAATCGCACTCCTCGAAGGCCCGCTTGCGCAGGCTGCCGAACCCCAGGACCCCCAACCGGCGCGCCGCGGTGGTCAAGGGGACGTAGCAAAACGACTGGATGCCGTCTTCCCGCATCATCCTGATGACATTGGGCCAACGCAATTCCTGCGACAAATCCGGGACGAGCAATGGCCGTTGCGTTTGCCAGACGAGTCCCGCCGGCAGCTCGTCCGGGGCCAAGACGTGGCCCCCGATCACGTCGGCCTGCACATTGGCTTGCAAGGTATGTAGACGCATGGCGTGGCGCTCGGCATCGTACAGAGATAGAGCCAGGAAATCGGTGACGATGACCTTCGGCAAACAGGAAGCAAGGTGCCTGATAAGCGTCGAGAGATCGGAATGGCTCGCAATCGCTTCCGCGACATCAAGCAAAGCTACATACTTGGCATGTTCATGAGAAGACATGGATAACCGTGAATGCGGTTGAGCGATTGTGACGATAGAAGAACGACCCGGGGCGTCCAACTGTGCTGAGACTATGTGTCCGCTTGCGGCTGCGACAGGTTCAATAACCGCATCGATGAGATACACGCCTCATGGCGCGGCGGCATCCGAAAAGGGCTGTGACGCTCCATTCGGAAGCGGGCAGGACACAGGTTCGGTCCGTTCCCCGATCCAGCGGTAATAGAGGACCGGAATGACGATGAGCGTAAGTACGGTGGAGGCGCCGACGCCGAACAGGAGCGACACGGCCAAGCCTTGAAAGATCGGGTCGAGGATGATCACGGCCGCCCCGACCATGAGCGCGGCCGCCGTCAAGAGAATGGGCCTGGTGCGGATGGCGCCGGCCCGGATCACGGCTTCCAGGAGCGGCACGCCATCGGCTGCCTGGTGTTGAATGAAGTCCACCAGCAGGATGGAGTTGCGCACGATGATCCCGGCCAACGCGATAAATCCGATCATCGACGTGGCGGTGAAGTAGGAGCCGGTCAGCCAATGCCCCGGCAAAATGCCGATCAAGGTGAGCGGGATGGGCGCCATGATGACGACCGGGGTCAGGAAGGATTGAAATTGCGCGACGATCAGCAAGTAGATCAGGATCATCGCCACGCCGAAGGCAATGCCCATGTCGCGAAACGTTTCGACCGTGATATGCCATTCCCCGTCCCACTTCATCGCAAACCGCTCTTCCGACCAAGGTTGCGCCGCATAATGTTGCGCGAGTTGGTAGCCTTCCGGCAGCGTGAATTGTTCCAGCTTCCGGCCGACGCCCAACACGCCGTAGACCGGGCTGTCGCCTTTATCTGAAGCGGCCCCGCCGACATCACCAACGACGTACACCACGGGTTTGAGATTCTTGTGGTAGATGGCGGACTCCCGCACGGTCTGCTCCATCCGCAACAGCTCCGCCAGCGGCACCATGCGGCCGGCGGGGGTGCGCAGGGCGATCTCACCGAAATGTTCCAATCCCGACCGTTCGCTGACCGGCAGCCGCAGCATGATCTGCACCGGCCGCTTTTCCCGCGGCAGGTGAACCAGCCCGACCTGGCTGCCCTCCAATCCGAGCCGAAGGGTCTTCACGATTTCATCGGAAGGAATCCCGGCCAGCGCCGCCTTCACGCGGTCGACCGTGAACACATACTTTGTTTGGTCGGCCTCGATGTAGTCATCCACATCCACCACGCCCTGCGTGGATTCGAAGAGCCGACGGACGTCCTGCGCGATGGCCGTCTGTCGCGCATAATCAGGGCCGTAGATTTCTGCCACCAAGACGGATTGGACCGGCGGACCGGGCGGCACCTCCACGATCTTCACATTGGCCCCATGCTGCCGGGCAATCTGTTGCAGCTCGGGACGAATTCGCTGGGCGATGTCATGGCTCTGCGAGCGGCGTTCCCCCTTGGCGACCAGGTTGACCTGAATGTCCGCTTCGTGGGGTTGATCGCGCAGATAGTAGTGCCGCACGAGACCGTTGAAGTTGAACGGCGAGGCCGTCCCCACGTAGGCCTGGTAATCCCGCACTTCCGGAATCGTGCGCACGTATTGGGTCAGCGCCTGAGTCACGCGGGCCGTCTCCTCCAACGTGGTCCCTTCCGGCATATCGACCACGACCTGCAGTTCGCTCTTGTTGTCGAACGGCAGCATCTTCACCACCACGCCGCGCGTATAAAACAGACACAGCGATCCGGCGAGCAGCAGCGCAATGAACCCCAGCACGGCATAGGCCATGACCGGGTGAGAGAGCACCGGCGTCAGCACGCGTTGATAGAAGCGGTAAGCAAGACCGCCTTGGAACTGTTCGTGGTCGACTCCCGCCATTTTCACGCCGGGACGGTAACAGGCCTGGCAAAACCAGGGAATGACCACGAAGGCCACCAACAACGAGACGAACATTGCGATGGAGGCGTTCACGGGGATCGGCCGCATGTACGGCCCCATCAAGCCGGACACGAAGGCCATCGGCAGCAGGGCCGCGATCACCGTCAACGTCGCCAGGATCGTCGGGTTCCCGACCTCATCCACCGCATACAACGACGCCTCACGGTGCGGACGCAGGCGCATCGTCAAATGGCGATAGGTGTTTTCAACCACCACGATGGCGTCATCGACCAAGATGCCGATGGAGAAAATCAGCGCGAAGAGGGTCACGCGGTTGATGCTGTACCCGATGAGCATCGAGACGAACAGCGTCAGCGCCAGGGTGAGGGGAATCGCGACCGACACGACGACGGCCGGACGGCGCCCTAAGGTCAGGCCGAGAAACACCACCACCGCGACCACGGCAATCAGCAGGTGCCAGAGCAGTTCGTTCGCTTTCTCGTCGGCCGTTTCGCCGTAATCCCGCGTAATCGTCACACGCACGTCGGCAGGAATGACACGCCCTTTCATCTCCTCGACCTTGCGCACGACGTCTCGCGACACCGTCACGGCATTCGTGCCGGCCTGTTTGGCCAAGGCCACGGTAACGGCGGGAAACTCGCTGGACGTGAGACGTGAGAGGTCAGACGAAACCCCGGTCGTCTCCCGCCTGACGTCTGACGTCTGACGTGCCCCCCGTACTCCTTCCCCAAACCACACGTATTGCTTGGTTTCGCTCGGGCCATCGGTGACCTCCGCGACTTGGCGCAGATATACCGGATGCTGTTCATGTACCCCCACGACCAGGGTTTCGAGATCGTCCTTGGAACGGATGAAGCGCCCCGTTTCCACGAGCCGGCTCGCATTCTGGCTTTCGAACGATCCGGCCGGCAATGCCAAGTTCTCGGCTTTGATGACGCCGGCGACGGCTAACGGGGTCAGTCCGTAGGCCTTCAAGCGGGCCGGATCGATCTGGACACGCAGTTCTCGATCGTGGCCTCCGACGACGAACCCACCGGCCGTGCCCGCCACCTTCTTCGTCTCCTCCAGAACCTGATCGGCCAATCGGCGCAGGTCGAAATCCTGATAGCGCTCGCTGGAAAGGGTCAGCGTCACGATTGGCACGTCGTTGACGTCTCGGGGCTTCACGAGAAAGGGCTCGGCCCCCGGCGGTAGAAGATCCTGGTTGGACATCAGTTTGTCGTACAAATCGACCAGGCTCTGCTCCATCGGCTGGCCGACGTAAAACCGGACGATGATCAAGGCTCCGCCGGGACGGGAGATGGAGTAGACATACTCGACCGTTTTGATTTCTGATAGCTTTCGCTCGATCGGCTTGGTGAGTTGCTCCTCCACCACCTTCGCGGAGGCACCGGGAAAGGGAAGCCAGACATCGGCCATCGGCACGACGATCTGCGGTTCCTCCTCTCGTGGTGTGACCGCCACAGCGAATACACCCAGGAGAAGCACCGCCACGATGATCAGGGGCGTCAACTTGCTGTCGATGAATTGCGCCGCAAGGCGACCGGAAGGACCGAGGGGATGTGGTGAACCAGATGACATAGCGCGTATCGCTGATGGCGTATGGCTCAGTGAGCGTACCTCGTGAAGCGTATACCGCCGGACGTGAGATGTAAGCCGTGAGGCATGAGACTCGGCCGGACTTCATGCGTCTGACGTCTACCGGTTTTCGTCTGCTTCACGTCTTCTCCGGCCTGGCTACCGCCGTCACTTCTTGAACAGGCGCCCCGTCCCTGCCCTTGGTCCCGTCCTCCATGACCACTTCACCGACATTGAGTCCCGACAGGACCTCGATGGTGTCGTTCAGATTCCGTCCCACCTTGATCCAGCGAAGGCGGGCAATGCGGTCAGGACCGACGACAAACACGCTCGACAATTCACCCCGCTCGACCAATGCCCTGCGAGGCAGTACCAGGGCCTGACTGGTGCCCTTCTCGAGTTGCAGTCGCCCAAACATACCGGACTTCAGGCCTGTGGTTTGCGGAAGGTCTACCTTGACCGTGAAGGTGTGGGTTTGCGGATCGCCGGCCGGTAGAATCTGGGCGACGGTCCCTTGCAATCGACCGGCCCCAAGCGCATCGACGACGATCGGCAACGACGCGCCCACCGTCACCGCTTGCAGATCGCTTTCCGCCACGGTCGCTTCGAGCCGGAGTTCACCGGGGTTTTCCATGCGCAGCAGGGCCTGACCCGGCGAGGCGAGTTCGCCCGCTTCCACCTTTTTGTCGGTAATCACACCGTCGAACGGCGCCTTGACCACCGTATAGCTCAATTGCGCAACCACGGCCTTCTGGCCGGCCTCGGCGACCTTGTAACTTCTGGTCGCATTCTCCAACTCTTGTTTGGACACGGCATCCTTGCGGTACAGATCGGCCATACGGTCGAGTTGCGCCTTGGCGTTTTCTACTTCGGCCTTGGCTCGCGCCAATTCGGCCTGCAGGTCCCGACTATCCAGCGTGACAAGCGGTTGCCCTTTCTTCACGACATGGCCTTCGCGGACGAGCACCGCCTCGATCATGCCTTGCACACGGCTGGCCAATGTCGCCTGATAGACCGCCGTGACCTGGCCGGTCACTTCAAGCCTCAAGGGCACCTGCGCGGCCTTCACTTCGACCAGCGTGGCCTGAATCGCGGGCGGTGCTTTGGCCTCCATCACCGCTCCACCCTGCCGCGGAGATTCCTCACCAGGCCCGCATCCGGCTAGTGCGGCCAACAACAACATCATCATCGGAAAAGCGGATGTTCTCATATGGGGTCGGGACGACTCCCGAGTCAGCGGAACCTTTCTTCTATTCTTGGACTCCCAGCTTTCGCAGGAGCGCCATCATCGGACACCAGCCGGTAAAGGCTGACTGAATCAGATTGGCGGCGACGAACGCCGCAGCGTAATTATAGTAAGGATGTACCGTCGCGCCCAGGAAAACTGCTAGAAGCACAACGCCCCCGGCGATCAACCGCAGCCATTCATTAAGTCTCATGGCCTCACCTCCTAATGTACCCGGTATGAGCGGCGGGGAAGGGAAAGGATTCATCGAGGATACGAGGCGGCACGGGGCAAGAGTCTCTACCTCAGGCAATCTGATTCCTGCCCACCGGTGACCCTCGCCCCATCCGACGCCTCTCTATGCGGAGGCCTCCAGCTTCGTGATCCCCATCGCCTTGAGAATGGCCTTTTCAAAGAATGGTTCGCTGACGCCCCGCTTCATCTTCATGAGGAAGTATTTTTCCAATCCAATCTTGGCAAGGTGAACCCATTTACCCTTCCTGGCCCAGGTCACGTTCCGCGGCGCCATCTGCGGGATCGCGACGAAGGCCATGCCCGTGTCGCCCATGTCGGCCAAGCAGATCGCGTTCCATGTCGCGGTCTCCCGCTTGGAATTGTTGTCGATGTCCGCCTTGATGTTGTGAACTGCAGCCGCCACCATCGATTCAATCATGTAGCCGGTCTTCGGAGCACCGGTCGGCACAGGTGTCTGTTCCACCGGAGGAATCGCCACACAGACACCCACGGCGTAAATGTTCTTGTATTTGGGATTGGTCTGATAGGCATCGATGTTGACAAAGCCTTTCGGATTGCAAAGACCGGCCGTGGACGCCACTGCTTCCACCCCGGCAAACGGCGGGATAATCATGGAATACCGGAACGGCACCTCTTGTCCGTCTTCCAACATGAACTTGCCCGGTTGCACTTCCTTGATCGACGCACCCGTCATGGGCTTGATCGCATGTTCCGAAAACTCATCCTCCATCAAGCGCCGCGATTTCCCCACTCCTGCCAGCCCCATGTGTCCGATGTAGGGCTCAGGCGTGACAAAGTACATGGGGACTTTCTTCCGTAGTTTGCGCTGCCTCAGATCCGCATCGAGAATGAATGCCATCTCATAGGCTGGGCCGAAACAGGAGGCCCCTTGCGCGGCGCCGATGACGATCGGGCCAGGATCCTTGAGAAAACTCTGATAGGCCCCCCATGCCTGCTCGGCATGGTCGACATTGCATACAGACTGGGAATAGCCGCTCGGCCCCAAGCCCGGCACTGCACCGAAATTCAGCCTCGGTCCAGTCGCGATGATGAGGTAGTCATAGGGGACTTCGCCCTTGGAAGTCATGACGCGGTTTTGCTCGGCTTCGATCCGGTCTGCCGCCACGTGGAGAAACTCAATGCCCTTCTTTTCCAGCACGGGCCCAAGAGCAAAGCTAATATCCTTCCGCTTCCGCCACCCAACTGCGACCCAGGGGTTGGAGGGAACGAAATGGAACGATTCGACGTTCGAGATGACCGTGATTTTGTGCTGCTCGCCCAGTAGCTCCCGGGCTTCGTAGGCGGCGGGTAATCCGCCGATCGAGGCCCCGACAATGACCACCCGCGCCATAGGACACCTCCCTGTCATGAACCGCTGGAGCCGCTGCCGGGGCTCCCTATAGATGGTAGAGGCCTGCGCGGGCGATTGGATTCGTCCCGCCCGTCGACATGTCACTGGCCGACCAAGGCAAGAATTGCAAAAAGATAGCCCTCCCACGATCCCTGCTAAAACCTTGGAATCTCAAGGAAACATCCGCATGACTCTCAGACAGTCCGCGCACATGAAACAGCAGAGCGAGGCAACTTGCGCCTACGGAACGCATCACATTGTTGCAATAGGCGACATGCCGTGCGGCCATGCCGATCTTTAGACCACTGTATCAGCGGAACCTATTCGAGATTTCCGGTAGTTGATTGAGACCCATGAAATACGTAATCTGTGCTTGTGTGATACACTTTGGACATCTTCCGGGGGATCAGCATTATATTGTCGGATTGACAGTCGCTCCCGGCCTCAATACAAGTATTCCATTCGCACGTCGTTTTGTTTTTTGGGGAGGCACCATGCGCTTCACGCAGATCTATAAGCAGACAGGGTTGTTCGTCGGCATCATTCTCGCGTTCATTGCGTTGGAATCATTGGTTGCCGCAAGCTTTCTGAGTCTCGTGCATTATAAGACAGCGAATGGGGGAGTCGCCCAAACCCAACAGATGTTGCTCGAAGTAGAATCCTTGATGGGGCAACTCTCCTCTGCGGAAACCCACCAACGGGGTTTCCTGGTCACCGGCTCTTCCACCTACCTGCAGCCCTATCAGCATTCCGTGGACAGCGTGGAGCGCCACCTAGAGCAGCTCTCCCGCCTGGCGGCTCACAACCCCGAGCATCGCAACCGAATCGCCTTCTTGGATCAGCAAATCGACCGACGGGTCGGCGAGATGACCGAGGCCCTCGAACGCAGAGAGCGGGATGGGTTCGGTGCCGCAAAGGCCGTCCTGGTGGCGAATGCCCAAGGCTTTACGATGGAGTCGATTCGGGAAGTGGCGAACCAGGTTCGGCTGGAGGAGTACGAGCGGCTCAAGCGAGGAAAAGCCGACTCCGAAATTTGGGCCGTGACGACCGGCGCCTTATCGGTATCATTCTTCCTGGTTACGTTGGTGATTTTTGCGCTGTTCTGGGTGATGCTCCGATTGACGCTCACCGTGCAGCAACAGGCACAGACCCTGGCCCAGCTATTCGCCGAACAACAGCCATCCCGCCCAAGCTGAATTAGCGCGGCGGTAGACGGGCAGACGCCGCGCTGCCGGGTTCAGGAACGCGCCAGCTGGACTGCCAGAAAAAGGACAGCCAGAGCGAGCAGCAGCGACAGACGCGGGACGAGCGCAGAATACCGCAGCCACATCCGATCCGACTTGCTGCGCTGGGCCTCCGGGACTGCCAACACTCGTCTGACCCCAGGTCCCACGACAAGATCGTGCAGGAAGGTCAGACTCAATAAGACGCTGACCAAGGAAATTTTCACCACAAAGATGGTCGGCCAGTGAGCGGGGTCGGTCAGCGGGATGGCCCTCCCCGCCGCAAGAAAGATTCCGGACCCCACCAACATCGCCATCGCTCCCCACACGACCGATCGAAACCGCAAGGCCACGGTTCTGAACAGGCTTGCGTGCTGGGCGAACTGACCGCCTTGCCGTAAGACCGGGACCAGCACGAGGGACAGAAACACCATCCCTCCGATCCAGACGACTGCGGCCAACAGATGTCCCCACACGAGAATCGTCATCGATCGATCCCTCTGCTAGTTCGGGTGACTGGTCGGTTCGAGAAAAGCTAGGCAGGATGACTACTCAGCTGCGCGGGACATCCGGCGCCACGACCAAATTGAGGCACCAGTCGACCTCCCCCAGCACCGCCAGCACCTGGGTTCGCGGGAGAAGCGCGAGGGACTTCTCGTGCTTTTCAATCAAGTCGCACTCGCGGCACAAGAACTGACACGCCGTGCTGGCTGAGCCAGGAGACGGAGGCGAGGGAATCCATCCTCCATCTCAGCCGGTACGTGCACGGCCAATGTCACGGCACCCTAAAAGCGCGTCCCACCATACAGGTAGTCGACGCCGACCGGCAACTGCTCAAGCCAACGGAAAAACTTGCTGACCTCATCTCCTCGAAAAATCGAGCCGTGCTGCGGCAGCAGGCCCTTGATCGGAAGTCCTTCGACCTTTCTCACGAAGCCCTGCACGGCCCGATTCGAACTCATATAGCGCTGATGGAATCCCTGCATAGCGGACACATGGCCCGCCCAATCGTCCACAACGAGCCGAAGCTTACCGTCCTTGAAGACCGCTGCGCCGATATCGCCGGAAAACATGAACCCGCTGACCGAATCGAACATCACCATATTGCCGGGAGAATGGAGGTAGGGCGCCGAGATGCAGCGTAATTGCCCACCTGTCTTGAACGGCAAGACCACCCCTTCGTCCGAGACCGGAAGGTAGGCCAGATTGTCTCCGGCCACCTGGGAGACGTTCCAATCCATGTAATGAGGAAGAAACCGAGTCCATTGGGACGGCAGCACGATCTTGATTTTATTGTTCGTGCGAATCCAGGCCGGGATCGAGGCACAGAGATCGGGGTCTTGATGGCTCACCAGAAGGTGCGTGATGGCCATCGCGTTCATGACCTGATTGATCTTATTGAGGACGGGGATGTAACGGTCGTGGCCGCCGGGCTCGATGAGAAAGCCTTCACCCCCGTCCACAATCAAGTACGTGTTACATTCGATTTCGTCTCCACCGCCTTGGATGCCGACCCAATAGACCTGATGTTGAGAATCGTCGTAGAGCTTGACCGGTAATGATGCGTTGATCCCAGCGTTCGTCACACTCGACAACAAATTCCCGGCCATAGGTCCTCCCTTGTTAAAGGTCGCTCAGTACATCGCTCAACATCGCGGTCTACGGGTCGGCACAATCTCCCTGGCTTAGAAGCTGATACCCACGTAGGGCCCGACTTGGAAGTAGCTATTATTGGTGTTGGTCATGTCGGCCGTCCAGTGATACCGCCCGTCCACGCCCAGCTTGACTGCCTTCCACACCTGCACCTCGAAGCCGGCTCCGAACTGCAAACCGATATCCAGGTACTGCGTACGGTTGGACGGCGGGCTGATCACGTGAAAGTCCAGACCGACGGGAATGATCCACGGACGGAACCAGCTGTCCTCCATGAACTTGATCTTCGGCGCGACGTCGATGGTCAGCATCGTCAACTGGACCTTCTGCGGATCCGTCCCCGTCGTACCGGTCAACGTATGCGTAGCGATACTACCGGCCACGTTGTTGACACGTGCGGAATTGATGCGGTTGAACTGCAACCCGATTTCTCCCAACACCCAGGTCTTGTCCATCCCGCCCCACACATTCTTCGACATCACCAGGTCAAGGCCGGCGCCCGCGTACCATCCCGCGTTCCCGCCGTTGACCCCTGTCAGACCTGCGGTGTCCGAAAAGATCTGCCCCGAGCGGTCGCTGTTCAGATTCATGAAACCGCCCTTGAAGAAGACCATATTCCCGGTGCCCTCGTCAGCCGAAGCCAGCGAGACACCAGAAACACCGAGCACCCCGACGATCGCAACCGTTGCACACAATACGCCACCGATCCCACGACTCAGCCAATTTCGCATCATGCCCCCCTCCTTGGGCTGTCGGCGACGGATGTTCCTCACCCGTCTCCCGACTCGTTGCATGATGCCCGCCGGCCCGAGACATCATTTTGTCAGAAAGCACACGAAGCATAATTGCTCCGTCAATTCCCCGCCGGCGCTGAGACGGCGGCGGCCTGCGCCCCCTTGTCCTGCACGTCCCGCGCACAACGGAAACCCATCCAATTGATCTTGGTATTCGGATCCGTTCCATTCCTCATCGCAGCGCGCATGGTCGTAGTGCTGTCCATCCAGCCGCCGCCACGAAAGGCCTTTTGTGTCCCACTATTAGGCCCCTTCGGATTTCGGTCCGGGGCGCTCTTGTAATAATCCTGGTCATACCAGTCGTTCACCCACTCCGAAACGTTACCCATCATCTGGTAAAGGCCGTAGGGGCTCACGGCATTGTCATACTTGTCCACGGAAATAAGGGGTGGATACAGCAGAAGCCGCTCCGGACGGTCACGCACAGGACCCGACAGACCGGTCCTACCGAAATTCGCGCGAGTCAACCCCGCAGACTGATTACCCCAGGGATTCAGGCGACCGTCTTCACCTCGAGCCGCCTTCTCCCATTCCGCCTCGGACGGCAAGCGCTTGCCTGCCCAGCGGCAGTAGGCATCAGCGTCGAACCAGGACACATGCATGATGGGATGGTTGGCCATCGTGTCCTGGAAATTGCCGCCGTCGTATCGCCAATCAAGCTGCGGGTTTCGCCCAGTCGACAAGATGAACTTCATATAGTGGAGGTTCGTCACCTCGTACTTATCAATCTCATAGGCATCCAAGTAGACCTTTCGCTGCGGCAGTTCGGAACGGTAGGCCACGCGGTCAACCTTCTTGTCGCTGCCCATAAGGAACTCGCCGGCGGGAATGAGAACCATCTCTTCCTTCGGCGTCCAGGTACGAACCCGCTCCTCGGCCAACTTGCGCCCTTCCGGGGTGAATTCAACGATGATATCTTGCGTGTCCAGCCCCCAGACCGCGTTGGCCAGGGAAAGGATCGCTGCTCCAGCCAGGAGCGCGTTTACTACCCATTCAATCCGTCTTGTCTGCCTCTGCGCCTGCGACTGCATTTTCGGCCTCCTTTGAAGTATCTCCACACGGTGAATCATCACGGGCGATCAGGGGATCGCCTCCGGCCTGCGTGACGCTTCCCGTTTCACGCTCAAGGTTTCCTGCGCATTCTGCGCGCATCGAAATCCGGTCAGGTAACTCCGTCTTCCCGGTTCGCCGCCGTTACGGCCAGCTGACCGAGCCACTTCCGGATCCTCATTCCATGAACCGCCTCGAAACACCCGCAACTCTCCCGTCTCAGGCCCTTTCGGATTACGATCCACGCCCTTGCGGTAGTACTCCGGATCAAACCAATCCGCGACCCACTCACTCACATTGCCGGCTAGCTGGTAGACCCCATACGGGCTGACACCTTTGTCGTAGCGATTGATGTTGGCAAGCGGCGGATACTTGGCGCCGCGCTTCGATCCCGGGTGAGCGATGTTGCTCTTGATCCAACCGGCTGGTTCGTCGCCCCAGGGAAACATTCGACCATCCTCGCCTCGCGCGGCCTTCTCCCATTCCGCCTCGGTCGGCAACCGTTTGCCCGTCCAACGGCAGTAGGCATGCGCGTCTTCCCAACTGACATTGATGACCGGGTGCAGTGCCATCTTGTCCGCGAAGGGTTTGGCTCGCCAGAACTGCGGCCAGTCGGCTCCGGTGGCGAGCACATAACGCAGGTACTCCACATTCGACACTTCGAACCGATCGATCGTGAACGCATCGAGATAGACGCGATGCTGCGGGAACTCCTGCGGACCGGCTGCCCGATCTTTGCGAGGATCGCTTCCCATCAAAAAATCTCCGGCAGGGACCAGCACCATCCCCCCCGGTGCCTCCAGCGTCGCCATTTGCTCGACCTCATCGACGGGCGTCCATAGCGGCGGCTGTTTCGCCGATTCATGGTTGGCACGCGCGGTCGGCGCGAAGGTGCCCGCGAGCGCACAACCGACAATGACACATGAAAACACGAACCACCTGCACTTAGTCATCTTGCCTTGCCAGAATCTAGTTCCCTTTATGCCCTTGTTTTTCCAGCAACGGATCGATTTCCTTCTTCGCTTCCTCGGTCACGTTATAGCGGGTGTAGGCGTGTTCCAAGACCTCGTTGGCGTACAGCCGTCCGGTGGGCGCCGGAATCGCCAGAGTGGCGTCGACGGTCCCGTTCGGACCAATAGTGACGGTTTGTTCCGTCGAGGTCCGGATATAGGGATGCCAGACCACCAGCTTGTACGTACCAGGAGGGATATCGCCGATCGTAAACCGGCCCTGGTCGTCCGTCTTGGCAAAATAGGGGTTCATGACGGCCACACCCCAGCTCTCCATATACGCATGGAAGCCGCATTGCATGACAAAAACTCTCCGCCCCTTGCTGAGATTGACCAACTGCTTCATCGGCGGCCCAGCCATGTGCTTGTGATACATCCCGGCTTCGCTCCGATCTTTGAAGTTGCGTGGATGCTGCGGATTCATCGGCAGCGGGACATTGAACAAGACGCGCGCGCCCAAGTTCGACGTCTCATAGGCCTGGATATCGTGCATGACGGGATCCATGTTCACCACCGTCACGGATTGATCGTCGCGCACTACAGTCGTGAAGGGAAGGAAGAGGCAATCCTTCGCTTCGATCTGCGGCACGCCCCCTTCCTCGAATGGTTTCCCTTTCTCTACTCCTTCGAGATACACCACCACCTCGCGGAATTCGCCGCCTGATCCGACGTTAAAAGGCTGCAGAATGCGCCATCCCTCCCCATCGGAGATGCGGCCGCAATAGAACGGGTCCGGCAGGGTCGTCAGGTTGTACCCTTTTGGCTTGGGGACGGCCCCGACAAGCTTGACGGTCCCGTGCAAAGTCCCTCCATCGATCACTTTAGTCTCTTCATAGGCACCGACTGGGGGCGCCACGATGCTTACCAATGCAAAATGGAAAACTGCCAATACATATAACGGGATTGCGCACTTTTTCATTTTGCACTTGCTCTCGATGATTCCGTTTGATGCTTTCACTTTCGGCCTCCTCGGTGATTGGTCCAACCGCTTTCGCTCCCTAATGGGCCATGATACATGGACTCAATCATCGATTCCTATCAAAGTCAAAAAACACGATGGGGGAGCCGCATGGTTCTGGCAGCTCCCCCACCGGTAGTTACACCCTATCCCACCCGCTTACTTCATGGCGGTTGGAATGGCCTGCGGCTGAGGCGCCACTTCCGCTTGGCGCGCCCCGGTTCCGCCGGCGCTCAGAGACTGAATCCGGGAGTCGCCAGCCGGCAACACACGGAGGTAGCCCCACTGTCCGGACTGCGTGTAGGGCAGCCGCTGGTTGGACCACACGAAGTCTCCGACCTGGCGATACGGACCGCCCGCACCGCCGCGGAGGAAGACATCGAGGGTTTCAGACCCGGCATACTCCACCACGCTGATCATGTCGGCACCCGGCATGTACGGCTCGATCGGCCACTCGTGGCCCTCGATGCCGAACATTCCGTTCTGTTCGCTGTTCGCGCCGACCACGTGGATGCGGACCGGGTCACCCGCGTGCGCCTCGATCAACGGCGTCACGGGATCCTCGGGCTTATCCACCTTGCACGGCTGGAAGATCTTGCCCAGCGAGCAGCCTTCTTCCTCACGGAACTTGTACGGTTCCGCGCGGTAGTTGACCGACGTCAATCCGGCTACGTTCTGCACGTACGGCATGAACGCGGTTCCGATGATGTTGTCCTCGTCCTGGAAGAACAAGGCCACGTCACGGTAGTTCCGCTTGCCGACGTTCTCCGGCAGGCTGGCGTCGACGATGACATCCGCACGCCAGGTATTCTTCAACGATACATCCGCACCGGTCACCGGGTCGCGGTACTGCGAACCCTTCGGACCGATCACGATCGCGCCGTACAACCCGTTGCGCGGGTTGACCACGATATTACCGCCGTCCCACACCAGGGAGGTCGTCTCCTTGTTGGCGGGATGCGCATAATAGGTGTAGTTCCGGCTTTCGCCCGGACCCACGGTCTGATCGCCGCCGTTGTTGCCGACGTTCAGGCCCTGGCTGTCTCGCGGATCGAAGGCAAGGCCCGGGACGAAGAACGACGCCCGGCTGGCCTTCATCTTGTTCTTCAGAGTCACCTTGATGCAGTCGCCCAAGTTCGCACGCAGCGTGAGCGGATTCGGCATCACGTTGCCCGCGACCGTGGCGGCCTCTTCCTCGAGCGCGAAGATCTTGCCTTCCGGCATGGTCATTTCAATCTTACGCTCGAAGTCCACTTCGATGGCATCCGGCGCCTTCGGATTGAGCTTCATCGGGCGATCCAACGCCACCACGTTGAAGTTCTTCACCGGGGCGTCCGACGGACACACCGAGCTCGGCGTGGCAGGGATCCCGAGCGGGTTGGTACCCTTCGGGAGCGGCATCAGATCCGCAACCTGCTTGTCGAGCACGCGGACGATACCCCATCCACCTTCGGCGAAGTGCGAGCTCCGGCCGTTGAAGTGGATGTAGTCGCCCGGCATACCCTGGAATCCACCCGCCTTGGTGACGAGGTCATACCGCTCGGCGATACCGACGTGAATCGAGTACTTCCGGTTGGCATCCGCCGCATACCGCTCCGTGAGGAAGGTATGGCCGGCGATCGTCCAGACGTGAGATTCGTTCATCAGCTGGTGCAGCAGACGGAACACCATCGTGTCACCCGTGTAGGCCCGCAAGAGGGGCGTGTCCGGGTCACCGTGGATCGCGCTGCTGAACAGCTTCGATGTGTCAGGATTGTTTGAGAGGCGCTGCGCAAACGGTTCCGCGCGGAAATTGAAACCGCTGCCGGTCGTGTGCGTACCACCGTTGATGTACTTGTTCGGCGCGTTCAAGATCTTATCGGGCATCTGGAACGACACCGTCTTACCTGCTTCCAACGCCACTTCGATCGGCTGTCCAGGAGGATTGCCGGCTTCAATGACGTTGACCGTGTGGGGCACCGTGTCGTGGATGGAGACCATCAACTCACGGAAGCTGCCGCTCACACCGGCACCGATCGGCTCATTCGTATGGATGTCCGCAACCGGTCCGCTCCAAACGAGCTTGCCATTCTTCGGATCGTGATAGGTGGACCCGAACGGCTCCACGATCGTCACGCCGAACCCGCCATGCGGCCAGGTCGTCGCGCCGAACGCGTGGTCATGCCAGAACACGGTCCCCAAATCCACGTCCACCCACCACCGATACCGGACGAACTCCGGCGACACGAGGTCGTTGGCCGGGTGGTTGTTCTTCAACGGCTTGAAGAAGGTCACCTGGTCGCCCTTGATTTCCTTGATGCGGGCGACTTCGGAGCAACTCTTGTCCCGCGCCAAGGAGGCCGTCGGGTCGTTGCCCTTTTCCAAGCAATCCATGCCCACCATGAGTTCGGTGTTGGGATGGAACTTTGATGCACCGGGAGCCATCTCGATCTTGATCGAGGTCGCTCCGGCTTTCGCTCCACCGACGACCTTGGCGACCATCGGAGCAGGCAAGCCGTGCTTGGTCTTCTTGCCCCACATAGTGAAGGGGCGAACGGACATCTCATACTCCATGCCCGAGATCACTCCGTCCGAGTTCCCTGTATCGAACTGGAAGAAGTGCGGGTGGATGTTGATCTTCGACGACTGGAAGTTCGTGTAGTCGTCGTCGTCCCACTCGCTGGTCAAAAGTATGTCGACGCAGTCATACACGTTGGCGCGAATGACAGCCGGCAACTTGAGATCGTCGTTGGCACGCGTGAGGTTTTCTTCCTCATGCAGCAAGTAGATCAGACCGTCCTTGTCCGTGATGGCCGGCTCTTTCCCTTGCTTCTTGGCCAGGGTGATCGGCATGCGGACAAAGTGAATGTTGTAATGCTTCCGATTGGCGTTGTCAGGGCACAGGCTCCAACGACCCTGTTCGCCCGGCATCGCCGGCTCGGAGGTCCGCTCACCGTTGGCATCCTGGTGAATCGGCTCCAACCATGGCGCACCGCTGTGGTTCGCAGAGAACGGCACGCGCTTGCCGAAGTGCGGCTTGAACAACGGCCAGGCCATTTTTCCCGTCGTCGGATCGAACAGGATCGCCGGTCTGGTGCTGTCATCCCACTTGGCCGCCCATGGATACTTCGGATTCTGGGCCGTGCTCTCCCGCTCACCGCGGGCGATGTTGCCGTCCCACTTCCAGTCCCACACCGTCGAGTCATAGGCCATGATCTGGCCCTTCTCATCGTTGGTGTGGCCCGGTTGACCCTGAGCCGGCACGAACATTTCCACCCAATCCTTGATGTTCACGATCACAGGATCGGACTTCCAGTTCGTCTTCTGGCTCTTGTCGACGATCTTGAAGGTCTTGCCGAACCAGTCGACCGTGGTGCCGATCAACTTATCCGACGAGACACCCTGCTTCATGCGGCCCTTGCGATCCGGCAATTCCTGCAAGTCCGGCATCGTGTCGGTGTGCGCATTGCCGACCTGCAACGTATTGTAGAACCGGCCGTACCCCCACATGCCCGCCACATAGTGGTGCGCCACGTGGCAGTGATAGAGGAATTCGCCGGCCAGGTGCTGACAGCCACCGCCGCCGCATTCCGGCTCCAGGTCCAAGGCTTCCGACGGACCGATGACTTCCACGTCGACCCGATCCGACTTCGTCCGGACCACCGGATACTTCACCGGACCGTCCTGACCCATCGCCCACATGTTGTTGGGCTCGGTCACCGGGCTGCGCTGCCAACGGATGGTCCCGCTGTGCGGATGGTGGGAGTGGAATACTTCCGACCCGCCATGGACCACCCGCCACTTCACCGGCTCCCCGAGGTAACCGCGGGCAATCGTGGTGGGCGGGTCACCGAAGGTGTAGGCGCTGTAGGCCAGCGATTCATCTTCGAAACCGAAATACTCATGCTGCAAATGCATCTGATCGATGCCGAACGGCTCGCTGCGATAGTTCAACGCGCGGCCGCCCGGACGATAGGCGTCCGTCAGCGGATCGCGCTGCGGCAAGAAGTCACCCTTCTTGTTCAGCGGACGGAAGGCTTCGTCGCCGATTTCGTGATAGAACAACACGAACTCGCGGAAGTCCGGTCCCGACCCGTTATCGATGTTGACCTGCCAACCGCTCTTCACTTCCTTGTCAGGCCCGCTGCCTATGGAGTCGAAGTACTTCGAGCCCTTCGGCTCGACGATGAAGGCCCCGAAGAGACCCAAGACCGTCAACTCGCGGTCATGGCTCCAGGAGTGGAACTGACGCACACCTTCCTGCATGTTCGGATGGATGTACCATTCGAACTCCTGGCTCTTGCCCGGGGACACGATGGCATCCGGGTTCGTGGTCGTCGCCGGCTTGCCGGTCGAGCTCACGATCATGCTGGAGGCCTGGATGAACAAGCTGCCATCCTCGCCTTCCATCTGGTTGCGCAGCGTCATCTTGACGCAGTCACCCTGGTTGGCGCGCAAGACCAGCGGCTGAATCACGTCGCCCTGCAACCCGGTTGTCACGGCTCCCGGATCAAAGCCATCTTTCTCTCTGGACGCTTTGTTTTTCGCTTCCTCGGCGCGGGCCTGGTCGACATCCTCGGTATGGACATACATGTACCCGGGATAATAGTCCAACCAGCGGTTCAACGTGACCTCGATGTTGATCATCGAGACGTCGTACTTCTTCACCGGCGCATTGGCAGGACATTTCCCGCCGGACGTCAACACCGGTTCGCCCTTACTCGAGTCCGACATGAGCAGGAAGCTGCTGCCGTCCTGCCCCATGTACTGGTGCATCATCGACATGTCGTTGAACGCACCCGACGTCGGTTGAGCCTGCCCATCCTTGTAGGCCTGCTCCTGGAGCTTCTCCATCAAACGATGGTGCTGCAGCTCCATCTTCTCCGAGCGATCAGGACGCCCTTCGATCGTGTCCTCCACGACTGTCTGACCCTTCAGGGCCTGAGTCCAACCCGGCATCGAGACGGGCTTCGCATGTCCATCATGCGACTGATCTCCCGGCCCGGCCGCAAATAACCACGGCGTCGCGAGCAAGCTGCTCGTCAGAAACGCCGCTTGCAAGCCCAGCGTCGTACGACGCCGGCGCCTGCGCTGGGATGAGTACCATGAAGACCTCATATGTCGGCCTCCCTCCTTGTATTTCCCGCACCCTTACCGCGGGAGTGGTTAAGAAACTTGGTCGTGTGACCGGCCTCCGTCAGGAAGGATCCCGGCTGCTCCGGCCTCTCTTGACTTTCCCCCACGAAATACAACTCAAGGAAAGTAAGAGCTGGTGAAGGATTCCCTCTTGCGAGAGAGCAGGTCATTCGGAGGCCGGTCCTAATCACCCGCACCTTCACCAGCGGTCTCTTCCTACCGCAACAGCTGTGCCCGAATGTAGCATAAAATATAAATAGAAATTTTTTGTCGTAGTTTCCAACACTTGAATGTGCAGATGAATCACGAGTTGGGAAAACCCTACGCCGCACAAATCCACAGCACTAGACACTCTTAGAGATATCGTATTAGGCACAACGAAATATCAACGAGTTACACCGTCTAAACACTTAGACAGTGTAACGCATAATTTGGGGATGTATGCTACATGGCACAGGGCATTACCGCACAAGGAATGTCGGATAAATACTTACAGGAGGACGACTGCGAGAAAGGACAAAGCTACTGAATATCGTATTCGCGGAGCTTGTTATAGAGACTGGCGCGACTGATTTTGAGCAAGCGCGCTGCCTTCATGCGATTGCCAGCGGCTTGCTGCAATGCTTGCAAAATTCTCGTTCGCTCAACCTGCCGGACTGCCCCACGGGAAGCTGCGCGAAGGTCCACACCCTCGGTCGTACTCTTGCCCAAAAGATCCCTGCAGGGCAGATCCGTCCCTGTAGTCGTGACGACGGCACGTTCGATGTAGTGCTGCAACTCCCGCACATTGCCGGGCCAGGCAGCGCTCGTCAAGGCGCGCATGGCGTCATCACCCACGTCCCGAGCCGGCTGGCGATGCCGCGCACAAGAATCCGCCACAAATCGCCTCACAAGCAATGGGATATCACTGCGCCGGTCGCGCAACGGCGGCAAATGAAGCGGCAGCACCGCAAGGCGATAGTAGAGGTCCTGCCGAAAGGCCTTCATCTTGACTAGCTCGGCCAGATCCTTGTTGCTGGCCGAAATAACGCGCACGTCGATCTTGATGGATTGCGTGCCACCGACCCGCTTGATCTCGCCTTCCTGGAGCACACGAAGCAATTTGGCCTGGAACGTCGGAGTCGTG
This sequence comes from Nitrospiraceae bacterium, assembly GCA_019637075.1. Classification (NCBI taxonomy): domain Bacteria; kingdom Pseudomonadati; phylum Nitrospirota; class Nitrospiria; order Nitrospirales; family Nitrospiraceae; species Nitrospiraceae bacterium. The sequence goes on from JAHBWI010000002.1 coordinate 762,764, forward strand.
TCCGCGATCTCATCCAGGAACACCGTGCCGCCGTCGGCTTCCTCGAACAGCCCTCGCTTGGCACTGCTGGCTCCTGTAAATGCGCCTTTGACGTGGCCGAACAATTCGCTTTCCAGCAGTGTCTCGGGAAGGGAGCCGCAATCCACGACCACGAAGGGTTTATCCCGCCGGTAGCTTGTCTTATGGATGGTTCTGGCGACGAGCTCCTTACCGGTTCCGCTTTCACCCTGAATCAGAACAGTGGCCGAGCTGTCTGACACTAACGTGATCATATCGAACAACTGCCGCATGCCCGGGCTGCTACCGATCAACTCCCCAAGGCCCTCAGAACGTCGCTCGGGGCGCCTGGTTCCCTCCATCGGCTCAGGAATGGGCAAGGAAGTAACGGTACCACTCGGCGGCTGCCGAAATAAAACCAGCACCATCCCGACTTCGCCGTTGCTCGACGTCAAAGGTAACGCCTGGTACATGCCGCAAGGGGTAGCTGCCGCAGCAACCGATTTCGCTGCCTCCTGGGAGTCAAACACCGAGGTCGCCGGGCAGGCACTGCAGTGGTCTTGGAGTTGGACGAAGGCTTCGTAACACTTGGCAGGGCGTTCGCCTGATTCGCCGGGATTGGTCCGACCCCAGGCCGCTTCATTAGCATAGATCACGTTGAACTCGCGATCCATCACGGCGACCTGATCCTTCATACCTCCGGCGAGTTGCATGAGGGCATCGACACGGGCAGCCAAAATCGGATCACTAAACGCACTTTTGCCGCTATGCTCCGGCCGGGCATCGGTCATCGAGTCTCATTCCTTGTGGTTCGAGGAGTTCGCTCCGATTCAGAGGGCCCTATTGTGCCCCGAATCGACCCCACAACTCAACCCGCCCGATCAGGGGGCGACTCCCGGTCTCCTCGCTTCCGGACTTCCGCTCAAATCCCCCCTTTGCTCCCCGGTTCCATTCGGCTGCCGATCAAGCAGCTGCCGCACCAGCAATTTGAGTTCCGCCAGCCTCACCGGCTTGTCCACATAGGCACTCGCCCCGCTCCTCAGTGCCTCGGCTTTGGTGTGGGGCTCGCCGAAAGCCGTCATGACGATTATCGGGCAATCCGGGGCAAAAGTCCGTAGCCGGTGGATATAGTCAAATCCCCCCGCCGGCATCTTGAGGTCGGTCACGATGAGGTCAGGCACCGTCGTCAATATCGATTCGAGCCCTTCGTGACCATTTGCCGCTTCCCGTAACTGGTAACCGTCCCCCCACAGTTCGTCGCAGAGCAAACTGCGCATAGCTTCGTCATCTTCCACAATCAGCACCACAGCCGTTCGCCTCCCTTCCACAATGAGCTCCCTTTGCTGACGGCCTCTGGGGAAAGTGCGTTCGCAAGGGATATGCCATTGATAGATCTCATGGTGCCCAAATAAATCCATGATTTTTCAGGAATACTGAGGGCGAGGCTGGCTGTAGGATTTTCCCTAGCTGGCGACAAAGACCCCAATGGAGACGCCGCGCTGTTGCGGGCCGCCACAGTGAGTCGGAAGGGCTGATGGCTTATCGCATACGGCAGATGCCAAGAGCTACCGGCAGAATAGGAAACGGCTTATAGAGGGCATAAGCGGCAAACTTTCAAGATCGATCGGTACCTAGGCTTCGATCATTCGTTCGCGCTGCAAGCCATCGGCTGTCGGGTTTGCCAGAGGCTATAGGCCCTTATGTATCGGCAGGCTGATCGTGAACGTCGTGCCCCGGTTCGGCTCGCTCTCGACCACAATGGTACCTTGATGCTCCTCGATAATCCCCTTCACCACTGTAAGCCCCAAGCCGGTCCCCTTCCCGAATTCCTTGGTGGTAAAGAATGGGTCGAAGATCTTCGCAATGACGTCCTTCGGAATGCCGTGACCGGTATCGGATACCGTCAGCAACACTCGACCGCTCGCGGGCGTAAGCCCGATGCGCAGGGTGCCTCCGTCCGGCATTGCATGGATGGCATTCATCACTAGATTAATCAACACCTGGCTCATCTGGTCGGGATCGGCATGCACGGGCGGGCAGGAATCCGGAAACGAGACCTCAAGCCGTACTTGCGCCCGGGCCAAACGTTCTTCAAAGATTTCGAGGTTGTCTTCGATGGTTCCCTTCAGGTCGAGAGATCGGCGCTCCGGCGTGCGGCGCCTGGCAAACGACAATAACTGGTTCATCACTCTGGTAATCCGCTCGACCTGCCCCACGATCGTCTGCAATCCGCGCTTGATCGGTTCTTCCTTGACCCGCTGCATCAAGTACTCGGCTCGGCCGAGAATTACATTCATTGGCGTCCCAATCTCATGGGCCATACCTGAGGCTAACGTGCCCAATTCGGCGATGCGCTCGGTCCGTCGAAGTTGCTCTTCGAGGTTCCGTTGATCGGTTACGTCGACACAAGCCCCGATCGCGTGCAGCGGCCGGTCCTCGGCATCGACCGCCACTTGGCCGCGATTGCGGAACCATCGGATCTCGCCGTCCCCTCGAATGATGCGATGGGTCACGTCGTAGATGCGCGTCACCTCGATCGCCTCGGCCCAGGCCTGCGCGCAGGCCGCCCGATCCTCGGGATGGATTCGCCCTATGAAATCCTCCAACGGCTGAGAACTTTCCACTGGCAGCAGCCCCAACATTCTATTCAGGCCCGAGTCGCGGGTATCCATTTTGGTCTTCAGATCGACCATCCACGTGCCGACATTGGCCGCAGCGATGGCGGATTGCAGGCGGGCCGCACTGGTTCGCAAGGCTTCCTCAGTCTTCTTCCGCTCCGTGATATCGCGCACGATCGCCGCCACTCCCGCCGGCCTTCCATCCTCGCCCTTGACGGCAAACACCGTCAAACTCACCGGAATGCGCGAGCCGTCCCTCTGGACATACACTTTTTCGTATTCCCTCGGCTCTCCGGTCTTCAGAACGCCCGCGATCACTTCCGCCTGAATCTCCCGATACTCCGGCGGAGTCAGATCGCGGTACGTGCGGGTCAAGAGTTCCTGCTTTGAATAGCCGGTCAGGCGGGCAAAGGCATCGTTTGCCAGCACGAAGGTGCCGTCGAGAGAGGCATACCCGATCGCATCTTTCGACGCCTCAAAGATATCTTCGAATCGCTCCTCCGCTCCCCTCAGTGCCTGCTCGGCCGTTCGTTTTTCCGTCACGTCCGCAGCAACCCCATCGATTCGGAGCGCCTGCCCCTGCTCGTCTCGAATGATTCGGCCGCGGTCCCTGATCCATCGGATGCCGCCATCCGGCCGAACGATGCGATATTGCACGTCAAAAGCACGGCCTTCTGCCGTGTCCCGTATCGCTGCCTCCGCGATCAACCGATCGGCAGGATGAATCATGTCGATCCACAGGGATGGATGGACGATAAAGTCGGCCGAGGCGACGCCGTATATCTTCATCACGGCAGGGCTCACGTACAGCACTTCCGAGAAATCCAGCGAGCTCGACCAGACGACTTCCTCCATTGAGTTGAGGATATTCTGGAGTCGCTCCTCGCTTAGGGAGAGCGCCGATTCGACGTCCTTCCGCGTCGTGATATCCCGCGTGACTCCGAGCACGCCGGTGATCGCCCCCCGTACATCACGCAGCGGCACCAGGTGAGTTTCAAGCCAGCGGCGGGCCCCTTTCAACCCGACCATTTGAAACTCAAGCACGCCGGTCTCTCCGCGAGCCGCTCGCCCGGTCAACTCGGCGAAGGCAGACCGAAACGCCGGCGTGACCAACTGGCAGACGTCCTTTCCCACGATTTCCTCGGTGGTCCCCGCCTCTACCATGGCCAACCCGGCCAGATTCATCGACCGCACCGTCCCGTCGAGATTCAAGACCTTCACGCACTCCGGCTCCGTCTCGATGATCGTCCGCAGAAGCGATTCACGCTCTTCCAAGTCCCGTTGAAGCCGCTTCCGCTCCGTGATGTCGACGATGGCCGCCAACACCCGCAGACCGTCCTTCGTCCGAATCGGATTCAACCCGATCTCGATCGGAAACACCGTGCCGTCACGGCAAAGTCCATTCAGTTCGCGTCCGCCCCCCATCTGTCTGGCTTGAGGCTCGGCCATGAATCGCGCTCGAAGCGCCCCATGACTGTCCTTGGCGACGTCGGGCACGAGGATTTCCACCGAGCGGCCGATCAGTTCATCACGGGTATAGCCGAACAATCTTTCGACCTGCGCGTTGACGAGTTGGATCGTCCCTTCTTCGTCGATCAACACCATGCCGCTTGGCGCCGCTTCGACCGCGACCCGAAACTGCTCGGTCAGGCGGTTGCGCTCGGTAACGTCGCGGGTGACCTTCGCAAACCCGGTCAGATGTCCCTGCGCATCGCGTAGCGCCGTGAGCGCAACGTCGGCAAAGAACTGCGTCCCATCCTTCCGAACCCGCCATCCCTCATCGACCACATGCCCGTCTTCCTTCGCCCGTTGAAGCAACAGGTCCGGATGCCCGACCGCTCGGTCCTCGGCACGATAAAACCTGGAAAAGTGGCGGCCGATGATTTCCTCCGCCTCATACCCCTTAAGCCGCTTGGCACCTTCATTCCAGGTGACGACCACCCCCTCGGGATTCAACAAGAAAATCGCGTAGTCGCGCACTCGATCAACCAGTTGCCGGTAGACCTCGTCGCGAGCTTCCGGCCGCGGCTCGACTTGCTGCCGCGATCGGTCGTGTCCTCTCAGCAACCACACGAGCCCCCATATCACGAGGATGCCAAGCCCGCGGTTCCACAGCGTCAAGCGGAATGCAGGTTCGCCGGCGGACAGGTAGCCTCCCAGGGCGATCAAGACCGTCAGGCCGGCCGCAAACTCATAGGGTGAACGGCGTGGAACCGAGCGCAGGGCAACAACGAGCGGGAGAAGATACAGCAGCCAGGCCGCCCAGCCAGGCGGTGCAGACACGTCGATGATGAAGATGGAGCAGGTCAGCAGAAGGAGAGCGCTGACCGAGAAGGCGATCGGGGTATTGGAGCGCAACGTCACGGGCTGGTTACATCCGAGAAATCCTTCGTTATGTTACTCGTGAGCTTTCTCTTGTTCAATCTCCCCCAACTTGCGATAGAGGGTCTTGCGGTCGATGCCGAGCACGTGCGCCGCCTGATACTTGTTGCCTCCGGTTTTCTCGAGAATTTTGAGGATGTATTCCTTCTCGACTTCGTGCAACGGCAGAGTCCGTTCGGCCGCTTCGTCCAAGACACGGCGATCGCCCCGCGCCCCCTGGATAGCCGGCGGGAGATCATCCGCGACGATCTTTTCGCCCCGGCTGAGCGTCACCGCCCGCTCGATGACATTCTCCAATTCCCGCACGTTCCCGGGCCAGGCATAGTCGACCAGCATGGCCAACGCAGCCTCGCTGACCGCCTTCACCTGCTTTCCACGAACCTCGCCGCACTTCTTCAGGAAAGCCTCGACCAGAAGCGGAATGTCCTCCCGCCGCTCACGCAGGGGCGGCAATTTCAGCTCAATGACATTGAGTCGGTAATAGAGATCTTCCCGGAACCGCTTGCTTTTCACTTCCTCGGGCAAATGGAGATTGGTCGCGGCGATGATTCGCACATCCACGGAGATCGGTTTGTTCGCCCCGACCCGTCGAATCTCCTTTTCTTGAATCGCCCGCAACAATTTGGCCTGGAGCATGAGCGGGAGCTCGCTGATTTCGTCCAGAAACAGGGTGCCCTTCTGAGCCTCCTCGAACAACCCTCGCTTGTCCATCTTCGCATCGGTGAAGGCGCCCCGCATGTGCCCGAACAATTCGCTTTCCAACAATTGTTCGGGAATCGCGGCGCAGTTCACCGGCACGAACGGCGCATCCCGCCGGTCGCTGTTGTAATGAATGGCCTTGGCCACCAGCTCTTTTCCGGTTCCGCTTTCGCCGGTGATCAACACGTTCGTGGGGCCGTCGGAGACGCGTCGAATCAAATCGAACACGTCCTGCATCGGCTTGCTCTTTCCGATGATCTGATGGAAGCTGTACTCCTTGTGCACTTCCTTCCGCAGCCGGCCCACTTCCCGGCGAAGCGACGCCTCGCGGATGGCGCGTTCGACCACCCGCACCAGCTCCTCGGTTTTGACCGGCTTCGTCAGGTAATCGCTCGCGCCACGCTTCATGGCATCCACGGCCGTCTCGACCGAACCGAACGCCGTCATCAGAATGACTCCGATATCGGGATAGGCCCGGCGAATCTCCGTGAGGAGCTCCGTGCCGAGCATGCCCTTCATGCGCAGATCGGTCAGCACCACCGCAAAATCCTGCTCCGCAAGCTGACGAAGCGCCTCGTCGCCGCTCCCGACCGAGACACACTGGTGCCCTCGATCCTGCAATACATCACAGACGAGGCTCCGCATCTCTGCGTCGTCGTCAACCACCAAAACTGCGCCCCACTCCTCCGTCATGCTTCCATCCTGTGTTTCGATCACGTCGTCCAAGATTCCCCTTACAGGTGAAACCAGCTGCTCACCCTACCCAGCTTTTCGCGAGGCGGTCAAGGGGCAGGCTGCCGCAGGGGAAACAGCCGGACTGTCGCCAAATGCCCCAGTCGCTGTCACGGCGTCACCGGCACTTCTTCACGCTCTGCCTCATCATCCTCGCTTCCGCCCATGTTCCTGGTGAACGGGAAAGGCACTGCTTTTGCGTGTATTCAATCCACGGTGACTCATGCAACAGGATCAGGCGTCTTCCCAATCTCCGTCTGGCGAATCGTCCGTTTCGACACCGCTCACGCCGGTAGTTCTGCAAACTCAGGGCCACCAGGCAGTAACCGAGGCCAGGCCCCGGGATGCCCCCCAGGCGACGGCGTCACGGAGCAGGTGGCTCCGCTGGCTTCTCCTCCCGATTCTGCTGATCGCGCTCGCCGTCTGGCACTGGTACCAATCCAACCACACCGCCCCGCTCTATAAGAGCCAACCGGTCGACCACGGGCCGATCACGGCCATCGTCACTGCGACCGGCGCGGTCAACCCGGTCGTATCGGTCCAGGTGGGCAGTCAAGTCTCGGGCAAGATCGCGAAGCTCTATGCAGACTTCAACTCGGTCGTACGAGAGGGGCAGATCATCGCATCGATCGACCAGAAACCCTTCATCGCCCGTGTGAGTCAGGCGAAGGCCGCGCTCAAGAACGCCCGCGCGACCGTGGCCAAATCCAACAACATGCTGGCGCTGCGACGGTTGGAACGGGATCGAACGACCGTGTTGCGGCGCCAGCAGTTCGTCGCACAGTCGGACTTGGATCTCGCGATGAGCAACTACAACGATGCAGCTGCGCAGGTGGAAGCGGCTCAAGCGCAAGTCGATCAGGCCCAGGCGACGCTGGACTCGGCCGAACTCGACCTCGGCTATACGACCATCTACTCTCCGGTCAACGGCACCGTCGTCTCGCGCAACGTCGAAGAAGGGCAGACGGTCGCCGCATCATTCCAAACGCCCACGCTGTTCGTGATTGCGCAGGATCTCACCCGCATGCAAGTGATCGCCAACGTGAGTGAATCGGACATCGGCGGCGTGGCGGAGGGCAAATCGGCTGATTTTCGCGTCGATGCCTACCCGCGTGAATTTTTTCACGGCATTGTCACGCAAGTGCGCAATGCTCCGATCAGCATCCAAAACGTCGTGACCTATGACGTCATCATCTCCGTGGACAACCGTGAATTGAAGTTGAAGCCCGGCATGACGGCCAACGTGACGATCGTGACGGCGCGCAATGAGAACGCATTGCGAGTGCCCACGACCGCGCTCCGCTTTCGGATGCCCGGGGCGGCGCTGGACAAAAAACACTCGCAGGTCTGGGTGGTGGACGAACAAGGCCGAGCCACGAGTCGCTCCGTCACGACGGGCATCGCCGACTCCCTCTCCACGGAGATCGTCCAAGGCGACGTGAAGGAAGGCGACCAGGTCGTGATCGGGTTGATCGAAGCGGACGACCAATCACAGGAAACGTTACCGCCGGGGTTCCAGATGGGACCCAGAATGAAATAGGAGCGAGAACCAATCGCCGATGGCGTATGGCCTGACGAGGCGTGAGATGTCAGGCGTTAGATGAGTGACGCATCGCTTGTGCCATAAACTATACTCCATTCGCTCTTAGCTCCTGGTGGACCACCCATGGGCTTTCTCTGGCTCACCATCCAATCGGCACTCCGCGTCCTGCGACGCAATCCGTTGCGTGCCGGGTTGACCATGCTCGGCATCGTGATCGGTGTCGGAGCCGTCGTGGCGATGGTGGGGCTCGGCCAAGGCGCGACGCTGTCGGTACAAAGGGAAATCGCCAGCCTCGGCACGAACGTGATGATCATCATCCCGGGCGCCACCACCGTCAGCGGCGTCAGGGGCGGGCTCGGCACCGTCTCAACACTCACCCTCGACGATGCCAAAGACATCGAGCGAAAGACGGGGGATGTCAGCCTCGTCACCTACGCCACTCGTTCGGTCTTGCAAGTCGTCCGCGAGCATAAGAACTGGAACACCGTGGCCCTGGGAACAACTGCCGCCTTTCCCGACTTGCGGAACTGGCCGGTGGCCGAAGGCAGCTTCTTCACCCAAACGGACGAAGATGCCGCCACCAAAGTGGTCGTGATCGGGAAAACCGTGGTGGACAACCTCTTCGAGCGCGGCGAAGAAGTCATCGGCGCACAGATACGGATCAAAAATGTGCCGCTGCGTGTGATCGGTGTACTGGCGCCGAAGGGGCAATCGCTGACGGGACAGGATCAGGATGATCTCGTCGTGATGCCCTTTTCCACCGCCGAACGGAAGGTGCTGGGGACGAAGTTTTTGGGCACCGTCGGGATCATTATGGTCGCTACTCGCCATCGCCAGACCATCCCCGGGGCCGTAGAGGAAATCAAGGATCTCTTACGCGCCCGTCACCGGTTGCATCCGTCCGAAGAAGACGACTTCACGATCCGGACGATGGAAGATGTGGCCAAGACTGTCGCAGGAGCCAGCCGCACGATGATGATCATGTTGCTGAGCATCGCCTCCATTTCCCTCGTCGTGGGGGGCATCGGGATCATGAACATCTTGCTGGTCTCGGTGACGGAACGGACGAGGGAAATCGGAATCCGCATGGCCGTCGGGGCGAAGCGGGCCCACATCCTCTTGCAATTCCTGATCGAAGCCATGATCCTCACGGCCATCGGAGGAGTGGCCGGTGTCATGTTCGGGATCGTCGGGGCCAAGGTGATGACGAAGCTGGTCGGCTGGCCGACTATCATTTCTCCGCAAGCCATCGCTGTCGCCTTCTTTTTTTCACTCGTGGTGGGAATCTTCTTCGGTCTCTATCCGGCCAACAAGGCCTCGCGCATGAACCCCATCGAAGCGCTGCATTACGAGTAGGAGCAGATGGCATGAAGGGCTTGGCGCGTATCGCTTATGGCGATAGTCCCAAAAGCCTAGCTCTCGGAATCCTGCAGAGAAGCGCGCCGGCGTCGGGCGGGCGAGAAGAGACCATTTCACTTGCAGTCACGGGATCTTCAAAATGGCCGTCCGGTTAGGCTGCAGCGAGCGCGAGGTCGAGGCGTTCAAAGGAGCCGCACGTGGAGAGATCAAGCGAAACGAGAGCGACGCCGGAGACCATTTTCAACATCCCGGGACTTGTTGTTCGGCATGGTAGGAGCTGCGCACCAGCGGACCCGATTCGACATGGCGAAAACCGAGGGCGAGGCCCTCTTCTTTCAACGCGGCGAATTCGTCGGGGAGGTAGAAGCAGGCAACCGGCAGGTGTTCCTTGGTGGGCTGCAGATATTGGCCGATAGTCATAATGTCGCAGTCAACCGCACGAAGATCCCGCATCACCTCGCGAACTTCCTCGATGGATTCTCCCATCCCGACGATCAGGCCTGACTTGGTCGTCATCCCCATCCGTTTTGCCTGCCTCAACAGCTCAATCGAGCGTTGATACTTTCCCTGCGGACGGATGGTCGGAAACAGACGCCGCACCGTTTCGATATTATGATTAAGAATGTCCGGCCGCTCGGCCGCAACCAGCGTCAAGGCCGCTTCATTGCCTTCGAAATCCGGAATCAAGACCTCGACCGAGCAAGTGGGAATCAATCGCCGAATCTGGCGGATCGTCTCGGCAAAGACCGAGGCACCGCCATCCTCCAGCTCATCTCGGTTCACCGAGGTAACGACGGCATGACGGAGGTTGAGGGCCTGCACCGCCTCCGCTACACGCAAGGGCTCCTCCGAGTCCACCGCATGGGGCCGACCGGTGGCGACCGAACAGTAGTGACAGCGTCGCGTGCATATATCCCCCAGAATAAGGAACGTGGCCGTTCTGGCGTTCCAGCATTCCCACATGTTGGGGCAACGCGCTTCCTCACAAATCGTGTGGAGCTTGAGCCGATCCATCGTCGTGCGAATGTCGTGGTAATCCGGGCCGGTCTGTAACCGGACCCTGAACCAGGGGGGAAGCCGCCGAGGCCGAAGATCGGACGGGTCGGAGTCGGTCCCAGGCGAAGGAGAGGCATCAACAGGCCGCAGCTGTGTGACGGGAATGAAGCTCATACGACTTGCATTATGCATGGCCACGGATGGCCGACTCAACCCCGTGTGCAGGAGATCAATGCGGTGAAGAACCGGAGAGAAGATTAACGGGGAGAAGCGAGAGCTTCTCCCCGAGAGGGCTCACTTGACCTTGGAGAAATCGGCGTCGATCTTGATTTCCTGGCCGTCCTGCAACGTCACAACGATGGTCGTGTTGGCATTGGGATCGAAGGTGTCGTAACCGAACCGCGCGGTGAAGCGGGCGCGATAACCCGGCCCCTGCCCTTCGTTCTTTCTGCCACGCTCAGCCGGGCTCACATCGATCGGCTTGATGTTCTTCCCCTTCTGCTGAAAGACCACGTCGGCCTTTTCGGCGAAGTACTCGTCGTCGCCGCAGAGCTGCACTTCCACTTCCATGTTGGGCATGTCGATGACCTTCTGGATGAACTCCTCGGGCATTCGGACATCCTTTTTCTGTTTCTTGGACTCCGCGGCCTCCTGACGCCCGAACGCTTCCAACCGAAACCGCTTGGTACGTAGGATTGCGCTCGCTCCGCAAGGATCTTTTTCGGGATCAGCCCCGACTCGGGTGGCCACCGAGGCTTGCTGCAACACTTTCTTCACGTCTTCCGGCGATGCCGCCTTCTCCATGGGAACCCGCCCGGCTTCCAGGGATTTCTTCGCTTCGTCCGAGGACAACTTCACATCGATCGCCCACGCACCGGTTCCGATGCCCAAGAACAGGGTTCCGGCTGCGACTGCGAGCACTAGGCTTGATGATCGACGCCCAATGGCTTGTTCACACTGAACGGACATGACAACCTCCTGCGACAACGACACAACAATCCGCGCATTGTACGGAGGCCCGGCGGGTAATGCAATCGGCTCGCCCGCCATCGAATGTGACGGCGCGCGTCTCAATCCCGGCGAACTGTGCACGACGCTTCACATACGACGACGGCCGCAGAACGCGACCGTGCGCAGTGAAGAGCAACACGCTGGTCGATGGTTGCGTCTACGGGAAGCTTCCCCAATTCGGGTAGGGCCGTTCGCGGTAGAGTCGATCCAGATCCATGGGGCAGTGCATTCCGCGACCGGCAAGCATCGCGGCCACCAATCGAAGCGGCAATCCCACTGCAGCGGTGAAATCGCCCTCGATTGTGGCAATGAGGGCCCCCCCGGCTCCTTGAATCGAATAGGCGCCGGCCTTGCCCAGGCTCTCACCTGTCTCGATGTATGCGGCCAGCTCCCGTTCGCCGAAGGGTTTCATCGTAACCTGCACTGTGTCCACGGCGACATCGCAGAATCTTCCCTCGCTCCCGACGAGTGCCACGCCGGTATAGATCACATGCCTCCGCCCGGACATGCGGCGAAGCATGGCCGCCGCCTCCGACAGATCGGTGGGCTTGCCCAACACTTCCGAATCCAGGCCGATCAACGTATCGCTGCCGAGCACGAGCGCGTCTTCGGAACCAACCGTGCAAGATCGGGCCTTGCCCGCGGCAAACTCCTTTGCTTGATCCATCGCGGTCTTGCCGGGCAACACCTGCTCCACATAGTCGGGCGAAGCCAAGTCGAATGGAAGCCCCAGCAGACTCAGCAACTCTTTTCGTCTGGGTGAAGTGGATGCCAGAATCAGTCGCATCGTTCAGGAGAGGCAGGATTCCGGAAGGGGTGGCGAGGTCTCGCGGGCCGGCGGGGTGATCTCTCCCGACCCGAGCACATCGCCGCAAAACTCTTGGATCACTTGCTCGACATCCGACACGTTCGAAACTTGGAACATTTTGGCCCGCATGGCGGCAGCGTGGGGAAATCCTTTGCAGTACCAACCCAGATGTTTACGCATGGAACGAAAACGTTCGAGTCCAGCCACGGCCTCGTACTGTTTGGCATGGTCCAGCATCAACGTCATGCGCTCCGCCAGCGACATGGGAGCCTCCCACGCTTCGCCCTCGTGGACAGCCCCTTGCCGGATTGCTTCACGGGCACGCTCCTTGTGCCGGAAAAACCAGGGCATTCCGAGTGTTCCCCGCCCAACCAAGGCGCCATGGACATGGCTTTCCTTCACGCGTCGCACGACGTCCGCCAGCGTCATGAGATCGCCGTTACCTAAAATGAGTGTGTCCGTCCGCCGCACCAGCGCAGCCGCGGCGCCGATCGCCGACCAGTCCGCCCCTCCTCGATACATCTGTTGCAACGTCCGTCCATGGATGGTGATCGCTACCGGCCGCTCGGCCAGCAGGGTGTCTACCCACTGCTCCACGATGCTGGAGTCATACCCCAGCCGAGTTTTTACCGAAAGCGGAATCACGCGCCGCGGCGGCGCGGCGACGCCGCTACGGCGGAGGTTGAGCGTGCGGATAAAGTCGATGCGGGACCACTTGAAGGCTGCCTCGTCCAAGTTCCGTCCCCCGGCCCAGTCCTCGATGCCTTGACGCGCCGATCGCATGATGGCCTGCGCCAACGCCGGTGTTTTGATCAGCCCCGCACCGGACCCCGAGGAAGCGACGCTCTTGGAGGGACAGCCCATATTGATGTCCAGCCCATCAAACCCCAGTTCACAGACAACTTGCGCCGCGCGATAAAAGAGTTCCGGATCCTTGCCGTAGAGTTGCGCCACCACCGGACGTTCGAGCTCGCTGTAGATCAACGTCGAGAGCAGATGCTCGGGGCCGCGACAGACTTCGCTGACGTTGGTGAATTCCGTGAAGGTAACGTCGGGCCTTCCCTGGGAGGCCACGACGCGTCGGAACGTCGCATCGGTGACGCCGTCCATCGGGGCCAATCCAATGATCGGTTGCGGCAGGGTTCGCCAGAAGTTCATGCGTCCGCTCTCATACAGGGCGCCGGAACGTTGGCTGCCTCGTAGGCTCTCCGAAGTTCGTCGGCTTCCCTGCGCGCAACCGGACCGGCCGACGGACAGAAACTCTCCACGAACTCGAGGAAACGGTCGATCTTGATCAAAAAGAAATCAAACACGCCAGTCTCGCGCCGCGGGGAATGCCGCCAGAATGTGACGAATTCCTCCATCTCCACTCCGGCCTCGCGAAGCGCCGCACAGGTGGCCGGAAACATGGCCGATAGGTCGCCGCCCCAATGCAGCAACTCGTACGGCAAATACATCTCACGGTAGCGCGAAAGATCCTCCCCGCACCCGTCAAGTAACGAACCACCGGCTGCGGCACCACCCTTCACGGCCAAAGCGAACTCCGCATAGCGGCCATACGCCCCGGCCAACGAGGCTCGCTCGTCGTGGGTCAGCCCATCCTGACTCAAGAAACTGCTCGACGGGCCTGGACCGACTGCCCCTTGCGATGCGACACGATCCTTTCCGACCCACCGTTCCCGTTCACGGGCGAAGGCCTTCAGGAACGTGCTGAATTCAGACTGGATGTCAGGAATCGGCTTCGTGTCGACTTCCAAGGCGATGCCTTTCAGGCTCACCAAGCGGCTATCCTGCAAAACGGTCCGCAGAAGATCGAACAAGACGCTGGGAATCGGTGCCCCATGGGCATCGATCCAACGAGGCAATTCGTGCGGCGGGGTCCTCTCGGAAGCAGCCGGCTCCTCACCGTGAGGAGCCAGTCCCGCAACGTGAATCTCAATGACCCGCTCCATTGGAAATTCCCGCAAAAACTCGTGGGCGAATTCCTGTACGGACTGGCGGCGCCACGCACCCGTATAGCGATACACCGTCCAGACATGGCCGATATCGAGTACCAACCCACAGCCTACACGATCGGTAACAATTCGGAAAAATTGCGGAATCGGCAGTTCGCCGCAGCCGAAATAGGTAAGCGGAGGCATCTCCAATAATAGGAGAGCCGGAACCATACTCTCTGCCTGCGCCCGTTCGTCCAACCGCTCCTGGACGAAGCGCAGGTTTTCCGCCGTCATCTTGGCGGCAGACTCCATATATAAAGGAGGCAGGTAGGTGCCGAACGAGTAGCCTGCCATTTGCTTGGTCGCGCACTCGTGGTTCAACCAGGCGCTCTGCAACGCCGTGATATGGTCGCAGGCCTCTACTACTCCCGTGCGACCTGACGGGCTGTCACGAAATTCAGGCTGCGTGACCCACAGTCCCTCGCCGTGATAGGTCAGCAACATACCGCTCAGCTGCTGCCGCACCGACTGGAGCGCAGGGGTGGCGGCTTTGAACACCTCGAGAAAATCGGGAGCCGCGCCTGCGTCCCGTAAGGTGCGAACGAGTTCCATCAGGTCCGGGCTGTACACGTCCACGGATAGGCCAAGGCCGTGCGGCAGTATTTTCCCCGCGCGTTCTTCGAATTCCCTTTGCATCATGTCCGGTTTGTCATATTTTGAAGCTACCATACTGACTATGCTTACTGTGTAGTCTAAGCATCTAACTGATTGTTTGACAAGGCAAGATGCGCACCAGGGCCAGCCGACACCGTCTGATATACTTCCTTTCGTCGTGGTGGTCGGCCGGCCGTATCGTCAACCTGATGACCGGCGAAAAGAGAACCAAGCCATGACAAAGGTCGGCTCCATGCTCCGCGACAGATCGGCAAATTCTTCAACCTCCATGGTGGCACACATGATGACTCCGGGCGTGGTGCAGATCCCTGGAGACATTTCGGTCAGTGAGGCGGCACTGCTCTTGGAACGCGAACGCATGCCCTGCCTCCTGGTCAAGGACGGCGAGGCCATGTTCGGCATCATGACCTCCAGCGACATCGTCAAGAAAGTCGTGGCGCAAGGACTCGAGCCTCAGGAAGTCGAGGTGCGGGAGATCATGTCGAGACCCGTGCATTCCATTGAGTATGATCACTTGCTGGATGACGCCACGAACCTCATGGCCACCACCGGCGCGTCGCTGCTCATCGTCACGAAACAGAGTCAGCCGGTCGGAATCCTCACGGCGCGGGACCTCGTTCTGGCCCCGAAGCGCTGCGAAGCCAACATTCCCGCCACCGTGCAAGTGGCCGACTGTGAGGGCGCGCGGCACATTGCCACGATTCGTCAGTTGAGCCATGTCGGCGCCTCCATCGAAAGCACCACCCTGCTGCTACCCGGCACGAGCGTGACCCTCTCGTTCGTGTTGCCGGAAGTCGGTCTGAGCTTCACCGTTCGAGGCACGATCCTCAACGGCAGTTATGAGCCGGACCAACTGGACCACGGGGACCTGGACGACGTGCAGCCGATGGTCGACATTCAGTTCTCCCATATGTCCTCCTCCGACGAATCCAGAATCCGCGCCTGGGTCCTTCAGAATCTGTCCCGAATGTCCGATCTCTCCTGAGTCGAGCGCATCCTTCGAGGCACCTTTGCATCGTCATCCATTGATTGTTATGATTTTCTTCCGGTCCGACGCAGACCGGATGCACCGCCCCTCCATTAGGTGAGACACGATGAAGACTTCCGCTGCCCGTTCGAAACCGATTCCAACCAAAGATGAAATACTGACCCAGTTGAAAAGTCTCCTCGAGCGCCCGGACGACGACATTCAAGCCGCCCTGATGAAGGAAATCCTGGCCGGCGTGCTCCGACTGTCGGATGCGAACCTGGACGTGCTGGACTTGAAGATCGTCAACCGCGCGCTGAAGGAATTGCGCCATGCGTTCGGAGTCTTTCAAGGTTATCGCAGTCGCTTGAAGATTAGCGTGTTCGGTTCCGCCAGAACGGCCGCGGATGATCCGAACTATCAGCTGGCCTACCAGTTCGCCCGCCGCATGGTCGAGGAAGGCTACATGACGATCACCGGCGGCGCCGACGGCATCATGCGGGCCTCCCAGGAAGGGGCCGGGCGCGAGCACAGTTTCGGGGTCAACATCATGTTACCGTTCGAACAGGGCGCGAATGCCGTCATTGCCGACGACCCTAAACTCGTCACCTTTAAATACTTTTTCACCCGCAAGCTGATGTTTCAAAAGGAATCGCATGCGATCGCGCTCTTCCCGGGCGGATTCGGTACACATGACGAAGGGTTTGAGATTCTGACGCTGGTGCAAACCGGCAAGAGCGACCCGAAGCCCATCGTCTTCCTCCAGGCCCCCGGCTGCGACTACTGGAATCACTGGCATTCCTTCGTCACCGACCAACTACTGAAACGTCGGTTGATCAACGCCGAGGATTTATCGCTCTACCGCATCGTGGACAACGTCGAGGACGCGGTCACCGAAATCCGCAACTTCTATCGCCGCTACCACTCGCTACGGTTCGTTGGCAGGCAACTGGCGGTTCGCATGAAAGCACCCCTGACGGATGAGCAACTCCGGGTCATTCAGGACCAGTTCAAAGATCTCCTGACGGATGGCACCTTCGAACAGCGTCCTTCGCTTCCGGAAGAGATGGACGAGCCAGCGTTGAAGGATCTCTCGCGCTTGACGTTCCTGTTCAACCGTCGAAGCGCTGGCCGGCTACGCCAGCTCATCAACCATCTAAACGCGCTCCCAGACCGGGCCTGAAAGCCGATCGACCGATCCGACGCATGCCGGCCTCGAGCGAGATAGTCCTTTTGTCTCCCTCGGCCGGCGTGCTATGGTGTCTCGCGTATGAGTGCGGCCGCCATTCGACGTCCCTTCATTGTTCCCCCAACCCTGATTCTCTACCACGCCGAATGCGCGGACGGTTTCGGCGCCGCCTGGGCCATCTGGAGACGATATCCGGAGGCGAGATTCCAGCCCGTCAAGCACGGTGAACCGCCTCCCGCCGATCTTGGCGGCGAACGCGTCGTCATTGTGGATTTCAGCTACACCCGCCCCACCCTGGAGGCGATGGCGAAAGAAGCCGACGCCCTCATCGTCCTCGACCATCACATTACAGCCGAGCAAGCCCTTGCGGACCTGCCCTTCGCCCATTTTGATCTGTCGAAATCCGGAGCCCTCTTAGCATGGGAATGGGCGCATGACGAGCCGGCGCCCTGGCTCCTGCGCTATGTGCAGGACAAGGACCTGTGGCACTGGGCGCTGCCGCACAGCCGGGAAATCAGTGCCGCGCTCGCCTCTCACCCGTTCGACTTCGAGCTCTGGAGCCGCTTCGAGCAGCATGAACTGGAACGGGAGGGGCGGGCGATCTTGCGTTATGAGAATGAGCTGGTGACCAAGCTCGCCTCTCACGTCATGATGGTTCGATTCGAAGGGGAACTCGTGCCGTCGGTTCAGAGCGCCGTGCTGACGAGCCAGATCGGCGAGCGGCTTTCAGCCCAGCATCCCTTTTGCCTCATCTGGCACGATCGTAACGGTCGCCGGTACTACAGCATGCGCTCGCGCGAGGACGGCACCGACGTCGGCGGCATTGCGGCCTCCTTCGGTGGCGGAGGTCACACCCATGCGGCCGGGTTTTCCGTTCCGTTGCAGCCCGACGGATCGGTTCCTGCGGATCCTCGGCTCCCCCGGCCAGCCTAATCCCGACCAGCCCGCAGAGGTGCCCCCATGATGCCGCTGCATGACGACAATCCCACCGAACTTACCCCGGTCGTCACGGTCAGCTTCATCGTCGCCTGTTGCCTCATCTTCTTTTATCAAGCCTCGCTCCCCTCCGGACCGGGTGAAGCGTTCGTCTTCAGTTACGGCGCTATTCCGGCATTGGTGCTTGGCCATGCTCGACTTCCCGCGGAAGTTGCGGCCATCCCGGCCTATGCGACGCTCTTCACCAGCATGTTCCTGCACGGCGGATTGATGCATCTGCTGGGCAACATGCTGTACCTGTGGGTGTTTGGGAACAACATCGAAGACGTGATGGGGCATGGCCGCTTCGTCATCTTCTATGTGACGTGCGGTCTGTTAGCCGCCTTCTCCCATGCGCTCACCGATCCCTCATCGACCGTGCCGATGGTGGGAGCCAGCGGCGCAATTTCCGGCGTCCTCGGGGCTTACCTGCTGCTGTTTCCTCGCGCGCGCGTGCTCGTGCTGGCTCCATACATCGGCACAACGTATGTGCCGGCCGGGTTCGTGCTCGGGCTCTGGTTCGTCATGCAGATCCTGAGCGGCGGTGCGAGCCTCGGCTCCAAGGGCGGCGGTGTGGCATTCTTCGCGCACATCGGAGGGTTTGTGGCGGGGATGATTCTGATCGGACTCTTTAAACGGCGGGACGTCGAGTTTTTCGCTCCGGCGCGGCATGCCGAATGGAGATGAGCATTCTCGTCGCTCGTGAAGCGAATCTCGCCACGTCCTGTTTTGGAGAATCGTTGCCGTCGATCACGGCCGGACAGTCGAATGAGGCGGGCGTCTTAGCGGAGGATAGCGCAGAAGGCATCGGCCCTGGCAGCTGCCTCGCCGGTGGAGTCAGCCAGGAAGGTCACATGGCCCATTTTCCGCCGCGGCCGAACCGTCCGTTTTCCATAGAAATGCACGGCGGCACCCGGCACCTCAAAGAGATTCCCCTTACCGCTCACGGCATCAATCTCTGACCCGATCAAGTTGATCATCACTGCGGGGCTCAATAAGCGAACTTCACCAAGAGGCAGGCCACAAAGGACGCGCACCTGCTGTTCGAACTGCGAGACGGTGCAGGCATCGAGCGTATAGTGGCCTGAGTTGTGCGGACGCGGCGCCACCTCGTTGATCAACACACGGCCGTCCGCCATCACGAACAACTCGACACAGAACACCCCTATACCCTTCAACGCCGTCACCGCACGAGCCGCTAAGTCCGTCGCGTGATCGGCAACGCCTGAGGAAACGTCAGCCGGTACCGTAGTCCGTCTCAGAATTCCGGCTTCATGCACATTGTCCACGAGCGGATAGGTGCGGATCGCGCCGTCCACCCCCCGCACGACCAAGACCGAAACCTCCCGTTCGAACCGCAGCAGTTCTTCCGCAATCCATCGCATACCCGGTTGCGCGCCTTCTTGCATGGCCGCCCGCGCCTGCGTTAGCTCGGCTGTTCCCGTGACCATCCACTGCCCTTTCCCGTCATACCCGGAGCGGGCGGTCTTGCAGATCAACGGCAGACCAAGCGCCTCGTCACGGCCCAATTGCTGTGGACTCGTAATGATAGAAAACCGCGGGACCGCCAGGCCCTGCCGCTGCAGGAAGGTCTTTTGTTCAATGCGATCTTGGATGATCCGAAGCACCGAACTGGATGGCCTGACCGGCCGCTCCTGCTCCAGCCTCGCACAGAGGTCGCTGGGGACATTTTCCCATTCGAAGGTCACGGCCTGGACCTGCCGCGCAAACTCGGCGGCCGCCGCGGTATCCGCAAAGGGCTTCGTAATCGAGCATTCTGCCAGTCGATGCGCCGGGGCATCGGCATCAGGGTCCCAGACCGCCACCCGATAGCCCAGGCGACGGGCGGCGGCGGCAAACATGGCCCCGAGCTGGCCTCCGCCAAGAACACCAATGGTCGCGCCTGGTGCAAGGAGCGGATCGGTCACGGGCGCCGGCTCGTACTGGCTGAAGCGGTCGATCGAAACGGCGGGTTGAGTCGGCCGTCATCCTGCGAATCCAAGACCGATTGGGTCTGATTGGCCCGGTATCGCTTGAACCGTTGGCGAATCTCGGGGGACGCCAATGAAAGAATTTGCGCCGCCAGCAACGCGGCATTTTCGGCCCCGCCGATCGCCACCGTCGCAACGGGGATGCCACGTGGCATCTGCACGATGGACAGCAACGAATCCAAGCCCCGTAACTGTTCTGTGGGAATGGGCACACCAATGACCGGTACGTGCGTCTTAGCCGCCAGCATACCCGGCAGGTGCGCGGCGCCTCCAGCCCCGGCGATGATGACCTGAATTCCCCGCTCCGGCGCCTGCTCGGCATAGGCAAAGAGACGGTCCGGGGTGCGATGGGCCGATACCACCAACAATTCGTTGGGGATGCCAAGTTCATTCAACAGTGCCACTGCCTTTTCAAGGACTGGGAAATCCGATTTGCTGCCGCCGAGTACACCGACGATGGACTTGGGAGTTTTGTTGGTTTTTGCCATGAGCAAGGTCACCTAGGTCGAGGGGTGAATAAACGTAGGAACCTTAGCCGTTCCCCTATCGAAGGGTCAAGCCGGAGATCGCCGAAAACCCTGCTTGAATTGACCAACCTCTCGAAAATCCACTATCATAAACACTGGTCAAGTTGCCTTGCTCTGCGCGGAGGACCCGTTGCAACGCATCCGAGAGGGTCTGAAAGCCAACATCCGCTCCCTCGTCAACCGACATACCGGATTGGATGAGATTGCGGTTGACGATCTGGCCACCTCCACGAAACTCCAATCGTGGGAGGCGGTACAGATCCCCGAACGGCTGCGCTTTTCTTCGCGCCTGGCCATCAAGCTTGTCGCGCTGTTCATCCTGATCGTCGCCTTCGTCCCCTGGACCCAAACCATTACCGTCACCGGACAGCTTTCCGCCTACACCCCGTTCGAGCGGCCGCAGGACATCGAAGCCCAGATCACCGGCCGCATCAGGAAGTGGCATATTTTCGAAGGCGTGCGCGTCAAACAGGGCGATATCATCCTCGAACTCGACGACTACGATCCCAACTACATGGCCCCCGACCTCCTGAACTTGCTCGATCAGCGCAAACAGGCGCTGACGGACACTCACAAGGCAGCGACGAGTCGTGCCGACCAACTCGACCGACGCATCAAGGAAATGCAGAATCTCGTGAAGGCTGCCGTACCCTCGGCCGGCGCGCGCGTGCTGGAGGCGGAAAGTAAGGTTCGCGAGGCCCACCAGAAGGTCGAGGCGGCGAGAATTGCCGTCACCACCGCTGAGCTCAACGTCGACCGCCACAAACAGTTGGCCGAGCAGGGGCTGGTGTCCCAGCGGGAGCTCGAACTGACCATCCAGTCCGCGATCGCCAGCAAGGCTGATCTGCAGGGAGCGCAGGCCAACTTGAAAGCGGCCGAGCAGGGCATGAAGGCCTTGAGCTTCGGCCGGGAACAGGTCAACGCCGAAGTCTTGCAGCGGCTGCTGGACGCCGAGGCGGCGAGAGACGCATCGATCGCCGAGGCAGCCAGGGCGACCGACCAGTTGGCCGACGTCTCCTTACGGCTTTCGAACGCCAACCAACGCCGGCTGGCCAGCCGCATCTATGCGCCGATCGACGGCACAGTCGTGAAAATGTCGCAAGCCGGCGCGGGGGAAACCGTACGGCCGGGTGAAAAACTGTTGCGCATTTCTCCGACGAGCACCGACAAGGCCATCGAGATGACGGCCGATGGATTGGATGCTCCGCTGTTGAACGTCGGACGGAAGGTCAAGATCCTGTTCTACGGCATTCCGGCCATCCCGCTTCCCGCCTGGCCCGAACTGATGGCCGGCACCTACAACGGGGTCATCAAGGTGGTCGACCAAGTCGACGACGGCAAAGGCAACTTCCGCTTCTGGGTCGTACCGGATCCCGACGAGCGCCCCTGGCCGCCGCAGGAACATGTGCGCCAGGGCACGAAGGTGATGGGTTGGGTCGTCCTCAACCGTGTCCCGCTTTGGTATGAGCTGTGGCGCCGATTCAACCTCTTCCCGCCCGACTATCAGGAGCGCCCGCCGAGCCTGATCGATACCCTCCTGCCCAAGGCTGGGCGAGGGGCGAAATAGATCTTTCCCCGTGCTGGATTCCGGCTGGGGCACCCTCTCTTTCAGTCCGAACCCTTTTCTTCGTCTGGTGAAAGGAGTCACCTCATGACACGTCCGGTCTTGGTCTTTGTGCTGATTGCGGCGGCCACCTTGCTGCCGCGCCTGAGCTTCGCGGCGGAGGAACCGAGCAAGGGACGACCGTTACCCCCGATTCCGCTTTCGCTCGATGAAGTGTTGGCATGGATCGACCGGGCTCATCCCCTGCTCAAGGGCGCGGGAACGGACAAAGTCGCCGCCCGAGGAAAAATGTTGAAGGCCCTGGGCGCGTTCGAACCGACCTTCATCAACGACACGGAAGTCGAGCGATTCGTTTCCAAGACCGATCCCGGCAAAGGCACGCAGACCGTCGGCTTCAACGATACGCTGGTGGAAGCCCGCCATCCCTGGGGCTTTAGAGGCAGCGCCGGGTTTCGTCAGGCCATCGGCGACGCCGTCATCCCGGACTTGTCGCTCGGCCACAATCGGCAGGTGCTGGTCGGCGGCTTCGTCCCACTCTTGAAGGGCCTGATGGTCAACCCGGAAAACGCCGAACTGCAGCGCTCCGAGTATGCAGATCCGCGAGCGGATGTAAAAATCTCTCAGACCCGGCAGGACCTCTTTCTAGCGGCAGCCAGTCAGTTCTGGGATTGGGTCTCGACGGCCAAGTTCGTGGACATTCAGCGCCGCGCCCTGTCCGTCGCGGAAGAGCGCCTGCGACAGGTGGAAGGGCGGGCCAAGGCCGGGGCGGTCGCCCCGTTGGACGTTGTCGAAGCAGGCCAAGAGGTCCAGCGCCGCCGGGAAGTGGCGATTGCCGCCCAACGCGCGCTGGAGCAAGAGCAGTACAAGCTCTCGATGTTCCTGTGGGACAACCAGGCCCCGACGATTCCGCCGTTGGAACGGGCCCCGGACTTCCCCCCGCCCGCACCGACGCCGGCCATGGACATGGTTCAGGCACACAAACTCCAAGCCAAGACGGATCGCCCTGAGATTCGTGAAGTCGACATTGAAGCCAAACTGAACAACATCGACCTCGAGCTGGCCAAGAACAACCTCCTGCCGAGTCTCGACGCGGAGGCCGCCCCGGCCCGTGCCCCGGAAAAGTTCGTGCTGGGTCTCGGCTATCGGTTCGGCCTGGAACTGAAGATGCCGATCCTGCAGCGCAAGAGCCGCGGCGAGGTCCTGGAAGCACAGGCCCAGGCCGACCGATTGGTGCTCGTCCAGCGGTACCGGGAGCAGCAGGTCGCCGTCGATGTGGACAATGCGCTCTCCGCGATCGAGCGGGCCAAGGAGCGAGTCGCCGCCGCCACCGAATCCCTCCGCATGGCCAAAACGCTCGAGGAGGGCGAACGGTTCCGATTCAGCCTGGGCGCCACAAGCGTGCTCTTCGTCAATCTCCGTGAGCGGAATTCGGTGGACTCGGAAAACCAACTCGTCAGAGCCAAGGCGGATTACCAGAAGGCCTTGGCCCTGTACCAGTGGGCGACGGGGTCCTGGGCCAGGAGCACGCCGAGCGCGGTGCCGGTGAATTATCGGATCGGAGCGAACCTTTCCAAATAGTGACAATTTAGGTATCGCTCTGATAGGGTCTAGTGTAGACTGACTGTCCCTGAGGCGCGGCCGGGGAGAGATTCTTCCGGCCGCGCCTCAGTCTGCCGACGAGGAATCGGGATCGGTCCCTACCCAAGAGACGCCCTATGGCCCAGCAGCAGTCGAGCGGTACCGGCAATTTGTTTCAGGCCGTGCTCAGCCACCTTGGCTTGCTGTTCAGCCTCGAACGCCGCATCCTTGGTCTGGTTTTTTCGTACTCCATTGCCATCGGGCTCTTCTCCCTGATCGTTCCGTTGACGGTCCAGGAGTTGGTCAACACCTTCGCTTTCTCGCTGCAACCCGTCACCATCGTGACGTTGGCGGTCATCATGGTCATCGGCCTGCTGTTCGTCGGCGCCCTCCGCGCCCTGCAATATTTTGCCGTGGAGGTGCTGGAGCGGCGGATCTTCGCGCGGGTCGCCATTGCCATGACCAATCAGTTGCCGCGCTTCCGGTTCCAAGGCTTCAAGCCGCGCTACGCCAACTACTTCTTTGAAACCATCCTCATGCAGCGGGCCATTTCGGTCCTGCTGGTCGACTTGATCAACGTGATCGTCGGTGGCGCCGTCGGCATGACGATCCTGGTGTTCTATCACCCCTATTTCCTGCTGTTTAACGCCATTCTGCTCGTCGGCTTCAACGTGGTGTTCTTCCTCATGAGCCACGGCGGACTCAAGGCCGATATGGATCTCTCGCACGCCAAGTACGACACGCTGCACTGGCTCCAGGAAATCTCCTACAACCTCCTGCACTTCAAGTCGACCGACAGCCAGGCGTTGCTCATCAAGAAGACCGACGACCTCGTGGACCACTACGTGGACGTGCGCCGGAGGCGCTTCACGATCCTGATCCGGCAATACCTAAGCTCCCTTGGGTGGCAGGCATTGGCCCACAGCGGCCTCATCGCCACAGCCGGCTGGCTTCTGAGTATCGGGCAGCTGACGATCGGCCAGTTCGTCGCTGCCGAAGTCGTCGTGAGCGGCATCCTGTTGAGTTTCGACGGCGTCGTCAAACGCATGGGGCACATCTACTACTTCCTCACGGCGATGGGAGAACTGAACTTTCTCTTCTCGCTGCCGAAGGATCAAGACACGGCGACTCTATCGATTCCGCTACCGGACCCTACGGTGCATGGTATTCGGGTCACCTGCAAGGACCTGAGCTTTGCCTCGGAGCCGGCCCACCCGATCTTTCAGGGATTCAGCTTGGAGGTCACACCGGGCGAGAAAGTGGGGATCTATGCCGGCACAACCGTAGCCAAGACCGCGCTGGCGCGAGTCCTCTCCGGATTGGAATCGCCGACATCCGGAGTCATCCGCTATAACGGCGTCGACCTCCGCCACCTCAACCTCGATACCGTGAACCGGTTCAGGGGGTTCGTGCTGGATTCCCAGTTGTCATTGTTCGAAGGGACCATCGAAGAGAACATCGTGCTCGGCCGCAACTACGTCCCCTACAGCGATGTACGGTGGGCACTGCGGTTCACGGAACTGGAAGAAGAGATCGATGCCCTGCCGCAGGGACTCAAGACCCATGTACGGGCGCCGGGGAAGGTCTTCGCCCCGACCCATATTCTACGCATCCTGGTCGCCCGGGCGATCCTGGCGCGCCCGCAACTGCTGATCTTTGACGGCATCCTCCACAACATGCAGCCGGCGTTGAGGGAGGCGATTCTTCGGCGGCTCTGCAGCAAGGATGAGCCCTGGTCCGTGATCTTCGTGTCGAACGATCCGAATTTAACGCCTCACATCGACCGCCGTATCATCCTCGACTGAGGACGCCTTCACTCGGCCGGCCCGGCCCCCGTCACAGCCCGCGCCGGGAGAGGCATCTTGACAGTCGCCCACGGATTGCCGAGACTGCGCCAGCAGTTGTCGTATCATCCGAGCCTCCGGCGTGAACGATTCCACCGACTCGACCAACGCTCCCGCGTCCATCTGGACCATCCTCGCGCGTCTGAACCTCCTCGTCGAGCTGGAGCGACGCATCCTGCTCATCATCGCGTCGTACGCCGTCACCATCGCCCTCTTCGCGCTGATCATCCCGCTGACTGTCCAGGAACTGGTCAATACCTTCGCCTTTGCCATTCAGCCCGTGATGATCGTCACGCTCGTCGCGATCATGCTGGGCGCCCTGCTGTTCATGGGGGCTTTCCGGGTGCTGCAGGCCCGGGCAGTCGAGATCCTCGTTCAACGGCTGTACACACGCCTGGCGCTGGCGTTCACCGAGGCGCTCCCGCGCGTGCAGGAGGATGCCTTCGCCCCCCATCACACCAATTTTTTCCAGGAGGCGGAGTTCCTGCCTCGCGCGCTGGTCGCGATGCTGACGGACCTCATCAATATTCTGGTCTCAGGCACGGTGGGCATGGGCATCCTGGTCATGTACCACCCCTATTTCCTCGGCTACAACGTGCTGGTCGTGACGGGCTTGGCGTTCCTTCTTTCCTTCTTCGGACGGGGCGGTTTGGGCATCACGCAGAGGGTCTCCAATCTTCACTACGAGATCTTTCGCTGGCTGCAGGACGTCGGCCACAACCGATTGCACTTCAAGGCGACGGAAAGCCTCCCCCTCTTGCTCAAGAAGACAGATCGCCTGACGAAAGCCTACGTCCAAGCCAGAAAAATGCGAAGCGACATCCTGACGGGCAATCAGTATAAGAGCTCCGTCATTTTCCAAGCTTTCGCGCACAGCGGCATGATCGGGCTCGGCGCGTTTCTGCTCTCGGTCGGCGACATCACGCTCGGCCAGTTCGTTGCGGCGGAAGTCATCGTCGGTACGCTCCTGCTGAATCTCGACATCCTCTCCCGCCGGCTCTATGCGCTGCTGTATGTGTTCACCTCGCTTGAGGAACTTTCCCGTCTGTTCGAATTGCCCCAAGACGCCGATTCGGTGCCGCTGGACGTCTCGCTGCCGGACCCCTCGCTCTATGGCGTCCGTCTCACGGCCAAAGACCTGTCGTTTCAGCAGGGCTCGGTCCGGGTGTTCGAGCATTTCGACCTGGAGGTCACGCCCGGCGAGAAAATCAGCGTGCTCTCCAAAACCAGCATCAGCAAGAGCACGCTCGCCCTCGTGTTAGCCGGACTGTATCGTCCGGCTTCCGGCGTCGTCCGCTACAACGACGTGGACTTGCGGGACGTCTCGCTCTCCTACATCAACCGTTGCCGAGGCTTGATGCTCGACTCCTTGCCGGTCCTCTTCGAAGGCACGCTGGAAGAGAACATCTCGTTGCATCGCCCCAACGTCACCTTCGACGATCTCGGATGGGCCCTGCGCTTCGTAGAACTGGAAGACGAGGTAGACGCCCTGCCCCAAGGCCTCGAAACCCCCGTACAACCCAACGGCGCTAACTTTACCCGCAGTCAGATCCTGCGAATCCTGCTGGCCCGCACCATCGTCACGAGACCGCAGTTGTTGATCTTCGACGGGAGCCTCCACAACGTCGAACCCGCCACCCGTATGACCCTGCTCCGCCGGCTCTGCTCCAAAGAAGAGCCCTGGTCGGTCGTGTTCGTCTCCAATGACCCGGATATGGCCCCGCTGGTCGACCGGCGGGTCGTGCTTGAGTAGTCTCCCGTCCGGCGACGCCCTTTCGGCTGCATTCTTCGCCGGCAATCTGGTAGACTTGACTCAACGAAAGGATCCGCCGTGTCCCTGCTGAGCCGCTTCCGGATTCCGTTTCCCTCGACGAACCAGCTGATCATCAGCCTCCTCATCGCCGGTTTGGGCTGGCTGAGCGGCCAGGCCTTGAGTCAGATCGATCAAGACCTGCGCATCATGTACACGGAATACACGCTCGGCGCGGCGGATCTCGCCCATATCTCGGCCGACGTGATGCGTTACCGCAACACGATCATCAGGTCGTTGGAAGCCGACAGCCGAAAGGATTTCGAACGGATCACCGACTCGCTGCCGACTCAGCGGGCGCGAATCCAACATGCCGTGGACCGCTATGCCGCGGCGGGTTTACGCGTGTCGAGAAGCGGCCGGAGTGAGGAAAAAGACATTCAAGCGGTCCGGGAAAGTCTGGACCAATATTTCTCGGCGGCCAGCAAGACGATTCAGCTGCTCACGATGCAGTGGAGCGCCAGTTCGCCGCAGGAGGCCGCGGACCTCCGCCGCAAGGCGGAGTTGCACGCGGCCGACAATGCCGGACCGAAGGTCATGCAAGTCAGCCTGGCCCTGGATCGTCTTTTGGAAACGGTGGCCGAAGTGGCGAAAGACATGCGGGACGAAGGGACCAAAACGATCCGCAGCACCAGTACCTGGCTGGTGGGCGGAAGCTTTTTCATCGCCCTGCTGAACCTGTTTCTGCGGCGCTCCCGGTCGGAATCCGACAGCCAAGATTCCCTGGCAGCTCAGGCCCGCCCCACCGACCGCAGCGACCCTCCCCTACCCCTCTCGGGCGAACCACCCAAGCACGCCCTTCGCGCGGAATAGCGTCAAGTCCCCTCGGTGGTCGTCCGCCCGATTGCGCGGAACAGGTCCGCTCGCTCAGCCTGCGTCAGGTATTTCCACTGCCCCACCTTCAGTCCGTCGATCGTGATGTGCATGATGCGGACGCGATGGAGTGCGACCACCCGGTAGCCCAAGGCCTGTGTCATGCGCCTGATCTGGCGGTTGCGGCCCTCGGTCAGGATGATCCGAAACGTGCGCGTGGCCAACCTGGTCACCGTGCAGGGCCTCGTCATCACGCCGAGAATCATCACCCCGGCCGCCATGCGGTCGAGAAACGCCTGGTCGAATTCTCGATCCACCTCCACTCGATACTCGCGCTCATGCCCGTGTTCCACGCGCAGAATCTCGTTGACGATGTTCCCGTCGTTCGTGAGCAGAATCAGACCCGTAGAATCTTTGTCCAGGCGGCCGATGGGAAAAATTCTCGCGGGGTGGTTGATCTCGGCGATGATGTTACGCCGCACGTCCGGCTCGCTCGTCGTCGTGACGCCGGCCGGCTTGTGATACTTGATGTAGACCGCCTCGTTGTCGCGCGCGATCACCACACCATCGCGTGCCACCACGTCTCCCTCGGAGACCTGATCACCCAATTTGGCAACGAGGCCGTTGATCGTGATCCGGCCTTCCTCGATCAGGCGATCCGCCTCGCGCCGTGAACACAGCCCCTGTTCGGTGAAGAATTTGTTGATACGCATGGATGGGATGGGGAAGCTGGAGCGTATAGCGTATGGCTTACAGCAAATGGCTCGGAAAGAAAGAACACCATCGGAAACGATTACGGCGTATCGGGCGACGGGGTGTTGAAAATGACCGACCAGCGCGGCCGCAACTAGCGAAGATGCGAGGCGTACTCTGAGTCGTACGTCGAGCGTCTGAGCGATGTGAGAACAACGCTGGCGGCCACCTTCAACGCCCTGCTAATGGACGCGCCGGCCGGCGCGAATCCGTCCCAACATCCGATAGATCAGACGCGCCATGCCGAACTGCGGCGCCACCATTCCTTCGATCGGAGCGATCTCGCTGATATCCAACCCGACGATGCCGGGACCGTTCGCGAGCGCCGTAATCAACGCCAGCGTGTCGTACCAGCCGAGTCCACCCGGTTCGGGCGTACCTAAAGCGGGCATGATCGCGGCATCCAATCCGTCGCAATCGAACGTGAGATAGACGGGACCGCTGCAGGCCGCTACCACTTCGGGAATCCAACGGGCCGCGCGGCCTTCGTAGGGACCGGAGGGATCAAGGATCGACGCGGCAAAAAAAGTCTTGATGCGCGGAGTCTTTTCGATCAACTCGATTTCTTCAGGGCTGATCGAGCGAATCCCGACCTGAACGAGCGGCAAACCGTCCTGCACCACTCGGGCCATCACGCTCGCGTGGCTGAAGGGATTGTCTTGATACGCGTGGCGCAGGTCGCCGTGCGCGTCGATCTGCAACACACACATCCCAGGATATGCCTTCGCATGGGCGCGGATCGCCCCCAATGCGCCCGTGTGCTCACCGGTCAAGGTCACCAGGAACTTGCCCTTCCCGACATGGGGCTGGACGAAATCCTGAATCGCCTGCACTGCGGCTCCGTCGACACGGCCCTTCAGATCGAGAGTTCGCGCCGTCGCGACCCCGCCCCACTCACGGTAGGGTTCGCATCGCAATGTTTCGTCGTAGAGCTCGACCTGTTGGGAGGCTTCGATGATCGCGGACGGACCGTGATCGGAACCGAGGATGTAGCTCGAGGTATGCTCGTACGGCGCGGGAAGAACATAGACGCCTGCCTGGTCCGGATGGCACCAGGGCTCATCGATCCCAAGAAAATTATCGTTGAGCCCGAGCCAGCCTGCCGGGATCGCCATAGGGATCTGTGGGTTAACCGCGGCGCCGGCCGCTCTTCGGCAGGTTTTCGATCGGGATGAAGACCGCGAGCGCCACGACCGTGGTCCAGCGATGCGGACGCCCGATGGCGGACTGGGTGATGTTCATGGTCCGGACGATCTTGCCGCCCATCTTGAACACCTGCTCGCGCTCTTTCCACGCTACGTTCGGGTCGAACTCGATGCCTTGCGTGGTGGCCAACATCTGCGCGGCCAAATCTTCCGTGTACTCGCCCGACTCCTCGTCCGTTTCGCCGTAGGCGTGATGTTCAGAAAGATATCCGTACGTGCTGCGGTCCGTCGGGACGGCCAACCCGATCGAGGCGGAAATCAGCCGGTTGCGTTCGTTCGTCTCGGAGCGGGCCATCACGCAAAAGGTGATTTCACCCGGATTGAGCAGTTTTTCTCCGCGTTTGCGCGGAATGATTTTGCAGTTCGGCGGCAGGATGGAAGAGACGCTGACGAGGTTGCAGTACGCCACGCCGGCGCTTCGAAGCGCTTGCTCGAAGGAGGCCAACTTCTCCTTATGCACTCCGACCCCTCTCGTCAAAAACATGTGCGTTGGTACCATCGTGCCTCTCTCCCTTCACCGATCAACGCGATCGCTCACGCAGGGCGATCGATCAAAATGTCATGGGTCTAAAACGACGGGATCCTGCTCGGCGGATACGGCGCAAAGTTGTATCAAGTTTGTGTTCCATCCGCAATATGGCGGCAGGTTTTTTTTGCCGCACACACGGTGCGCCTTACGACCGCGGCAGGTTCAAGACAAGCAGTTTTGGCTCGGTCATATCTTCCATCGCGTACCGTACCCCTTCGCGGCCGATTCCCGAATCCTTCACCCCACCGTAGGGCATATGGTCGGCACGAAACGTCGGAATTTCGTTGGCGAGCACTCCCCCCACCTCCAGCCGATCGAAGGCCCGGAAGATCCGCCCGACCTGCTGCGTGAAGATGCCGGCCTGCAGGCCGTAGTCGGAGTCGTTCACCGCCTGAAGGACCGCATCGAAATCGCGGTAGGGCGTCAAGGTCACCAGCGGGCCGAACACCTCGTGGCAGGAGACCTTCATCGCGGGCGTCACCTGCGACAAGACAGTGGGCGGCACCACCGATCCCGTCCGGCCGCCACCGTGCAAGACCTTGGCGCCTTGCGTCACGGCTTCACCGATCCAGTGTTCCACCCGACGGGCAGCGCCCGTATCGATCAGAGGACCGACGACCGTTCGCTCATCCGTCGGGTCGCCGGACTCCAGACGGGACACCTGGGCGACAATCTTGTCCGTGAACGGCCCGATAACCGACTCGTGGACGAAAATCCGCTGAACGGAAATGCAGGTCTGCCCCGCATAGGTGTAACCGCCGGTGACGCAGCGCTGCGCGGCATGGTCGAGATCGGCGTCCGGCTCGACGATGACCGCGGCATTGCCGCCGAGTTCCAAGACCGCCTTCTTCTTGCCGCACTTGGCCTTCAGCATCCAACCGACCGGGGCACTGCCGGTAAAGCTCAAGAGTTTGAACCGCGGGTCGATGACCAACTGCTCGGCAACGGCATTGCTGCAGGGCACTACATTGTAGCCGCCGGCCGGAAGCCCAGCCTCGGCCAACACCTCCCCGAGCAAGAGAGCCGTGAGCGGGGTCTGCGGTGCCGGCTTGATGAGGATCGCATTGCCAGCCGCCAGCGCAGGCGCCACCTTGTGCGCCACCAGATTAAGGGGAAAATTGAAGGGCGTGATGCCGAGGATGGCCCCAAGCGGGAACCGACGAGTCATCCCCCAATAGGACTCCATTCCCGGCGACCAATCGAGCGGAATAACTTCTCCACCGAGACGCTTGGCCTCCTCCGAGGCAACGATGAAGGTCTGAATCCCGCGTCCGACTTCCCGGCGGGCATCCGTAATGGGCTTACCGGCTTCCGCCGTGATGGTCTGAGCGAACTCTTCTTGGCGCGATTGCAGAAGCTGGGCGGTCTTGGCGAGGATCGAGGCCCGCGCATGGGCAGGCAACTGGCGCATGGCTGCAGCGCCTTCAACCGTTGATGCCGTCGCCTGGGAGGCCTCGTCGGCCCCGGCCTGGCAGACCAGCGCGAGAATATCACCCGTGAAAGGGTTATGAAGAGGAGCCGTAGTCGCCGTCCGATGCCACCGGCCGCCGACTAAGAAAGGACGCGCTTTTTCCAACGGCAGGACTCCGTAACAGAAGCCTACTGCGTCGACTCGACAGGGGCAGCGGCGGGAGCGGCGGCGACGGAGGCCTCGCCTGCTTCCTGAGCCGCCACGGCTTTGGCGATCAGGTCGTCGGTTCCCCAATCCCGTACCGCCGCAAGTGTAAAGGGCTCGTAGGTCGAAGCCCCATGGCACGATGGGCAATCCGGCATGGGCACCTTCCGGTAAAACACTTCGTTGAGGCAAGACATGCAGACCCAGAGATCCGGTTGACCGTCTTTCTGCGGCACAGTCCAGAATGCTTGCTTCCCACCCATAGACGTTTCCCTCTTTTTATGATCTGCGCATACCGCGTGTCTGTACTAACGACCGGACTTGGATCGGCCCGGTTCCGTCTTCGGCGCGCCGCCTTTGACCGGCGGAGCCGTCGCCAACATCTTTTCGATTTCCTCGGCAAACGCTTCGAACGGAAATGCGCCGGGGATCGCCACGGCAGGGTCTTTGGTCGTCGGTTCTTGCGCCGTCTTCAGCAACACGAAGCCCGGCGTACCGCGAAAACCCCAGGCATTGGCTTCCTGGCGGTCGTCGAAAATCGACGGTAGGTGCGACGCGTCCCGAAGACACTGCCGAAAGTTCGATTCCTTCAGGCCGATCGCCTTGGCGTGGGAGAAGAACACGTCGGAATCCAGCCGGCCTCCCTCGGCAAAGAGCCGATCATGCATCGGCCAATACGCCCCTTGGTCACCGGCACAGCGGGCCGCCAACGCAGCCGCAACACCGGGCCCCTGGTCGGCGCGAGGATAGTCCTTGTAGAGGAACCGCACCTTCCCCGTGTCTACATATTTGGCCTGCAGGCGCGGCCAGGTCTCTTTGAAAAACTTCAGACAGTACCCGCAGGTGAAGTCGGAGTATTCGACGATGGTCAGCGGAGCCTCCGCACTTCCCCTAACCCGGTTGTCGACGCTGGGGCTGGTCTTCGCGACGGCCACGCCGGCCAATACGACCACCGCCAGGGACGAGAACAGGGTGCGCAGCATTCCCAATTTCATGGTGCTCATCAGGCTGAAGACTTCTTCCGTTGACGTTCGAGTAAACCCATTACGAGCAACGGCCAGACCGTGGTGGCGTCGCTTAAGACTTCGGCAAACCGGCCCCCCTCAGCAGGCGGCACGAACTTGCCCCACGAAATGCCTTCCTGATAGGTGCATCCGCTGAGGCCGCCCCAATAGTCTGGTTCGGGGCAGATACGGACGCCATATTGAAACCGCGGCGGCTTCACATTGAGCCCAAGCCGCACGTTGCCGATTTCAATGTAGGGCGCGACCTGCTGGGCCCAATTGCGCGGCACGCCACCCCCGACGGTGAAGATCCCGAGACGCTTGGAGCCCAGGATCTGTTCGGCATAGTCGTTGAGGTCCAAATACGGATTGAAACTCGGGCAGGACTGATGCAGGTTCCGCAGGATGGCCGTGTCGCCGCCTTCCTTCGCCTGACTCCTGGCGCGATCGATGTTCTTGCTCATGGCCCACGTGCCGACGTCCAGCCCCATTTCGGAATCGGTAAAGGCCGGAATATAGACCGGGACCTTCTTCAGGTAGGCGCTCTTCAAGATACCAGGGCCGTCGAACTCCTCGGCCAACGTTTTGCCCAGTTCATGGGTCAGGAGGTGGGACGAGAGCGGCTGCTCGGAATCGATCCGCTTCAGCGTCATCGAGACGACATGTTCGACATAGTTCAGGTTCGACTCCATCTCGAGCGTGTCGTACACCCGATTGTAGCCCTTGCGGAAGAGTTCCTCGTCGGAAGCCGACGGACGGTGCCGATAGTGGACCTTCCCGACAGATTCGCTGAGCCCGTGGGCAATCAGCGCCCCCGTCGACACGATGATGTCGATCATGCCGTGATCGATCATGGTGCTGATGAGCTTGCCCATCTTGGCAATCGTCATCGCCCCGGACAGGGTCAGCACGATTTTGCAGTCGGGATCCTCCACCATGGCAGCGAGCACTTCATAGGCTTCGCCCAGCCGGCGGCCGCCGAAGGCCGTCTTTCGCATCGCCTCCAGCAACTCGGAAAAGGAATGGATCTTGTCGGGATCGAGGGGTTCGAGCGCCTCCAACCCGTCCTTTGCACCGTCATGAAATTCGCGCGCAGCCATGGTGAATCACTCCCGGGAAAATCTGAATAATCCTACAAGCCGCAAATCTTATACACAACCTGTCGACAGGGGTCAATTGAAGTTCCGGCGCGAGGCGGAAGGCCCGGTCGCCATGAAAAGTGACGCAATCCGAGCCATGCGCGGCAGGGTGGAAACGAGAGCTCCGCTCATGCTCGGAAGGGGCGTCGTCAGCAACGCCCCTACCAACGATGGATTTACCCCAAACGCCATCGCGTGCGACGTACTCCTTCATACCGCACTGCCCTGGAAACCAGCAACCACGCAAGGGCTGAAGGAGGTGAGCAGATGAAACGCTTTCCTGATGGGACCGGAATGCTCCGTATCGTCGGCTCGATGCTATTGCTGATCCTCGCAAGCTGCTCCACCAGAGTTGAATATCTCACCGATGCCGCGTACCCGGCAGGCAGCCAAGACAGGCAAGTCCAGTGGCTTCCTACGGAACCGAGCCGACCATACATTGAACTGGCTTCGATCACCGTCAGTGGATCGTTGCTGAGCCAGGATACGCTGCGAAATCGGATTCTCGATCGTGCGCGCCAACTTGGCGCTGATGCGGTGATGAATGGAGGAACTGCGATTGTATCAAGGACACCCGTAAGCCCTTACTTTGAACCGGGGCTTTTGGGTCCGGCGGGTGCCGCCTTCCACTTGTACGGATATGGCTGGTACACCCCCTACGCCTCAAACCCCTACCTTCTGACTCAGGGGTCGGCGGACCAGCCCAGGCAGGAACGCTATGTATCCGGAGTGGCTATTCGATATCTTGATGAACCGGGGGAGCGGGAGGGCCGGTAGGACATCGAGCGCACGACTTCAGCCGGGAACCGCAGTTCCGTAAAAGGTATCGACCATCACTCCGATCTCTTTCAACATCGGCGTGGGCAGTGTCCCACCGGCACACACGATGACGGCTTCGTTCTTGATGTTGTGAATCGTGCCCTGTTGGTCCAACGTCACGTCTCCGGCGCCAATCCCTTTCACCGCACAATTAACAAAAACGGCAAGCTTCCCCTGCGCCACAAACTGTTTCATCTGCTGCCGATTCTTTTCTTTCGGCCGAGTGTAGATTTCCTCGCCTCGACAGGAAAGGGTCACCGTCGTGCCAGGCTCCGCCGCGATTGCCAATGCGGCCTCCGCAGCACTATCCCCGCCTCCCACCACAAGGACATGGCGCCCCCGATACTGCTCGGCGTCGATAAGTCGATATACGACCTTCGGCTGTTCCTCACCAGCGACCCCGAGCTTTCTCGGCGTCCCTCGCCGTCCAATGCACAACAGCACATTCTTGGTCCCATAGCTCTTCTTTGAGGTTTTGACCACGAAACTGCCGCCGTGTTTGGTCACGGCCTCCATTCGTTCCATGAAATTGATCTTCAAGCCCGTCTGCCGAAGAATCTTATTCCAAAACGCCAGCAATTCCTCTTTGCTGATCTCGAACATCTTCACCGTGCCGACCATCGGCAACTGCATCGGAGCGGTCATGGCGATCTTGTTTCTCGGATAGTGATACACCGAGCCGCCGAAAGAGTCTTCCTGTTCGATCGTCACGAACCGCAAGCCCGCCTGTTTTGCCGCAAGCGACGCCGACAGTCCGGCTGGACCGGCCCCGACAATGACTACGTCCAATTCATCCGCGCCACCTCTGTTGCGCTGAATCGCCTCCACCGCCCGCGCACCTTGTTCCACACCCTTTCTGATCAGCCCCATTCCTCCCAGCTCGCCCGCGATATAAATCCCCGGCACGTTGGTTTCAAACGTGGGTTTGACGTGTGGAATATCGATACCGCGCTTTTCGGTCCCGAACACCAGCGTAATCGCCTCGACGGGGCAAGCCGATTCGCAGGCCCCGTGCCCGATGCAATGGTCCGGAGCGACGAGCACGGCTTTGCCCTTCACGATACCAAGCGCCCGCTCAGGACAGGCCTTTACACAAGCACCCGACCCCATGCAGATATTGGGATCCACCACCGGATGCAGGGTCAGCGGCTCAGTGATCCCCGCTTTCACGGTGGCTTGCAGCTTCGTCTCGTACTGGGTTTCTTTTTTGCGGTGACGCCGCTGATACAACATCAACACGACGATCAGAGGTAGGAGATACAGCAGCGTCATCAAGGATAACGACATGGGACAAGCCTCGCGTTAGGGCACTACACTATCGATCACGACCGATACTCCTTGGGTCCCCGGGGTCACGGGTTGACTCTTCCCCTGGAGGTCTCCGCTCTTCGGCATCGCGTCCCCGGATTTAGAAAGGCGCGCCACGATCATCACGTGGTCCATGTCGGAGAGCTTCCTGCTCGGCATCGGGCTGTTCGTATCGTCCAGGCGGAAGGAAAACGGGAGCGCCTGTTTTGTGAGACGTACAATCGCCACCGGCATCGGCGCACCGTCGACGGCACGGGCAAATACAAACAGCGTGTCGGTGGCCGCCACCTTCGCGAGAAGATTCGGGGCCAGCGTAATCCGTCCGGTGACGGCACGGAGGGATTGATCTGAGCCAGGCTGTTTGCCGGACGACATCGCCGTCGCCGCCGGCGGCGTAGACAGCGCTCCACCTTTTGCCAGACCGCGGGCCTCTCCAATCCCGGACACCAGTTCTTGGACCACCTCCGGTTCCGCATCGGGGGGAAGATTCGTCCGGGCCTGTTCCCAATACTGTGCCGCCTTCGCAAACTCGCGCCGATCGAACGCGACGGTGCCAGCCAACATCAACGCCTTCACATTCCGGGGATCAGCCTTGAGCGCTTGCCGAATCAGCTCTTCGGGCTTCCCCTCCAGACTTCGACCGTGCAGCATCCCCAGCGCATCGGCATAGTCGGCCAACAATTGGGCATCATCGGGGAGCAACGTCATCGCCCGTTCGTAGATCGGCACGGCATCCGCATGGCGCCCGAGTTCGACGTAAGAGCGCGCCAGGAGCGCCCATCCGCCCCCGTCGTCAGGAGTCTGTTCCAATTTCTTTTTGAGCCGCTCCGTCAGGTCGTCGAGTCCATTCATCGATTGGTGACTGGCTTCCGATGCGGAAGAGTAGTCAGGAACCGGGGCCAACGGATGCGTCAGCGCGAGGGGAGTCCCCAACTTCCAATACAGCAACAGGCTGGCCAGGGGCAGGATGATCGCGACCACTCCCGCCACCAGTCGCGGAGAAAAGCGCCCCTTCGCGACGGACCGGGCCGGCGTTGTCGCGGCCTCCTCCAACACGCGTCGTTCCAGTTCCTGCTTCGCCTGCTGATAGCGCTCCACCGTGATGGCACCGCTGTGCCGATCCTCTTCCAGTTCGGCAAACTGCTGCCGATAGACCGAGAGCAGTGTCTCATTGTCGTTCACCGAGCCGCCCCCTGACTCCCGCTTGAGTAACGGCCACACCAACAGGCCGGTCACCCCGAGGATCAGCCCCCCCGCAGCAATCCAAAATGTGATCATGAGGAGAGTCGCTCCTTCTCCATCAGCATGTTGGTTACGCGCTGACGCTCTTCCGTCGACAGTGGCGCCTCGGAAATCTTTCGCGCCCGGCTGCGCAGCGCCCAGAGGAGTGCACCGAGGCCGACCACCAGCAGTATGAACGGGCCGCCCCACAGCAGGAGCGTCGTCGCCTTCACCGGCGGCCGATACAACACAAAATCACCGTACCGAGCCACGAGAAAATCGAGGATGTCTCGATCACTCATATTCTTCGAGGCCATCTCCCGAATTTCCTGCCTCAGGTCTTCCGCCAGCGGCGCATTGGAATCTGCCAGCGTCTGGTTCTGACACACGAGGCAACGGAGTTCCCCCGCTAGTTGCTTGACACGTACTTCGACGGAAGGATTCTGTGCCGACGGCTTCGCCTCCTCAGCCATCGCCAACGCGGGTACCACCATCGAAAGGCAAAAGAGTAAGAGAAGCTTCATCCCTGTTGCAGCCGTTTCACCAGCGGAAGAATTTTGGCGCGCACCGTCTCGTCATCCAACGGACCAATCTGTTTGAAACGGATCACGCCGGCCTTATCGATCACATAGGTCTCCGGTACTCCGTAGACTCCGTAATCGATGCCCACGCGGCCGGTTTCGTCTGTTACCGTGACCAGATAGGGATTGCCCCGCTGTCTCAACCAAGTCAGCGCTTCGTCCCGTCGGTCTTTGTAGTCCATCCCATAAATGGGCACGTCGCCGGCTTCGGCCAATTGCATCAGGAGTGGATGTTCCTCCTTGCAGCCCCCACACCAGGAGGCCCAGACATTGAGCATCCAGACCGTGCCGGCAAGATCGCGTGGAGCGAGCGCTTTGGTCGTGTCGTGAAGCTGAGGAAGGGAGAATGCCGGCGCCGGCTTGTCGATCAAGGGCGAGGGAACTTCACGGGGATTCAAGGTCAATCCCACCGCGAGAAACCCCACCAAAACGCCGAAGATTGCCAGCGGCAGGAGATATCGCTTCATGCGGCCTTCTCCCGTTCCGGGGCGACTGCTGCCATGGTTTCGGCGCTCTGCGTTCGCTTGGCGACCCGGTACCGGCGATCGCTGATCGCCACCCCGCCCCCCAAGGCCATGAGGAGACAGCCTCCCCAAATCCAATCGATGAATGGCTTGTGATACAAGCGGACACTCCACCCGCCGTCATCCAACGGTTCGCCCAAGGAGACGTAGAGATCACGCCACAACCCCGCATCGATGGCCGCTTCAGTCATGGTCTGGTTCTGGGCCGTATAGAGCCGCTTCTCCGGATACATAACCGTCACCTCACGCCCGTCACGACTCACATGGACCCGGCCGCGCGCAGCAAGATAGTTTGGGCCCTTCACCTCCTGCGTGCCGTCAAACCTAAAAGTGTACCCACCAAGTGTCGCCGTGGACCCGACCGTCATGCGGACGTCTTGTTCCGTCTCAAACCCCTTCACCAGTGTCACGCCGACGATGAATGCGGCCACACCAATATGCGCGACCACCATGCCCCAGTAGGACCTCGGAATATTGGCCCATGCTCGTATCCCGCCCGCGCTCGCTCCCGACCGGAGCCGGTCACGGAGGCCGACTATGGCCGTCGTGACAATCCACACGGCCAGTAGGAGACCGAGACTGAGCAGGGGCGTCCACTTACCCAGCACCAACGGCAATCCGCAGGCGGTCGCCAAGCTGACGCCGAACGCCCAGCGCAACCGAACCGCCAATGCCGGCGCCGAAGCCTGTTTCCATTGGGCGAGGGGACCGATTCCCATTAGGAACAGCGCAGGCGTGATCAGCGGAACGAACACCGTATCGAAGTAGGGCGGGCCGACCGAGATCTTTCCTAGATTCAGCGCATCGAGGACCAAGGGATACAGCGTCCCCAACAACACGGCCGCCATCGCCACGATGAGGAGCACATTGTTCGTCAGGAGCATCGATTCGCGCGACACCAACCCAAAAACGCCGCCCAATCCTACTCGTGGGGCCCGCCAGGCAAAGAGGAGCAGCGATCCACCTACCACGACGGCAAGGAAGGCCAGAATGAACAGGCCTCGCTTCGGGTCCGTGGCAAAGGCATGAACGGAGGTCAGCACGCCAGATCGCACTAGGAAGGTGCCCAGGAGACTGAGAGAAAAGGCCAGAATGGCCAGGAGCACCGTCCAGACTTTGAAGCCGCCGCGTTTGTCGGTGACGGCCAAGGAATGGATCAAGGCCGTGCCGGCCAGCCAGGGCATAAACGAAGCGTTCTCGACCGGGTCCCAGAACCACCACCCACCCCATCCCAACTCATAGTAGGCCCAGCCACTTCCAAGCGCGATACCGACGGTCAGGAAACACCAGGCCACCGTGGTCCAGGGACGAGACCAGCGAGCCCACGCCGCATCGAGATTTCCTCCAAGCAGCGCCGCAATCGCGAACGCAAAGGCAACGGAAAAGCCGACATACCCCATGTACAACATGGGCGGGTGGAAGACCATGCCGGGATCTTGGAGCAGCGGATTGAGATCGCGCCCTTCGGTTGCCGCCGGAATCAAACGCTCGAATGGATTGGAGACAGTGAGCATGAACAACAGAAACCCGGCGCCGACCAACCCCATGACACCCAGAATCCTGGCTCGCATCGTGTCGGGGAGATGCCGAGAACACACCGTCACCGCCAGCATCCACAGCGTGAGGATGAAGGTCCATAAGAGGAGAGACCCCTCGTGCGCACCCCACAGCGCCGCCAATCGATAGTGCAGGGGAAGTTGGGAATTGGCATTCGCTGCGACATACAGGACGGAAAAATCCTTGGTCCAGAACGAAGACCCCAGCGCGACGACCGCGAGGGACACGAGCAGAAACAGCGCCCGCGCGGCGGGCTTCGCCACGGCCATGAGCGGCGCGTTCCCGGTCGCGGCCCCGACCAAGGGAACCGTTCCCTGGACGACGGCGACACAGAGGGCCACGATGAGGGCAAAATGACCAAGTTCTGGAATCACGAGCAGGTCCTATGGCGTCGCCGGCCCCGACGCAGTTCGGCCGATTGGCCTCGTACCGGCTGCCTTTGCCTTGGCCAACGCCTCCGCTGCCTCAGGGGGCATGTAGTTTTCATCATGCTTCGCCAACACTTCGCTGGCCTGGAAGGTGCCGTCGGAGCCCAGCCGCCCTTGAGCCACCGCCCCCTTCCCTTCCTTGAACAGGTCCGGCAGGATTCCTTTGTAGACCACGGGAATAGCCTTTGTGGTGTCGGTCACCACGAAATGGACCGTCAGCCCGTCGCGCTCACGTTGGACGCTCCCTGCCTCCACGAGCCCACCGATTCGGAAGCTCTTCCCAACCGGAGCTTCACCGTTCGCAACCTGGGTCGGCGTGAAAAAGAACACAAGATTGCTGCGGAAGGCATTCAGGACGAGGGCTGCAGCCAAACCCAGCACGGCAATCCCCAGTCCGATCAGGACAAACCGCCGTTGACGAGGACTCATTGCAAACGTTCACTCCCGTGATGCGGCCATCTCGATCGCCGCGGCGTGCCGACGACGAACGGCGACGACTTCCCAGCACAGGCACAGCGCCGTCACCCCGAATGAGGTCCAGACGTACAAC
The DNA here is from genome assembly GCA_019637075.1 of Nitrospiraceae bacterium. Taxonomy (NCBI): domain Bacteria; kingdom Pseudomonadati; phylum Nitrospirota; class Nitrospiria; order Nitrospirales; family Nitrospiraceae; species Nitrospiraceae bacterium. The sequence continues at coordinate 804,012 of JAHBWI010000002.1, forward strand.
CCGTAGCCCCCCAAGAAAAAGACGGCAGCGATATTCGTCCACTGCATCATCGGGCCTCCAAGACCGGATGCCCCGTCACGAAGTCCTTCACCGCCGGTTGACGCTCACGCTCAAGAATGACGCAGCGGACCCGCGCAAGAATCACCGCAAAGCTATACATCCAAAATCCCAGCGTCATCAGCAGCATCGCCGTCAACATCGCAGCAGCCATTTTCGGGGCGGCAGTCATGCTGACCGAGGCTCCCTGATGCAGGGTGTTCCACCAGGTCACTGAAAAGTAGATGATAGGCACGTTGACCACCCCAACGAGTGCACACACGGCGCTGGCGCGGTCCGCACGACGGGGATCGTCAATGGACGAACGCAACAACATGACGCCGGCATAGAGAAACAGAAGCAGTAGTTCCGACGTCAGCCTGGCATCCCAGACCCACCAGGTCCCCCACGTGGGCTTTCCCCACATCGACCCGGTCACCAATGCCAAGAAGGTGAACAACGCACCGGTCGGCGCAATGGCTTGCGCCATCATGAACGACGGCCTGACGTTGAGCCCGAGCCCGAGCGCCGCCCATCCGGCCATGGCGACGTAGAGCACCATCGACATCCACGCCGCAGGGACATGGACGAAAATAATTCGATAGGCTTCACCCTGCTGAAAATCGGTGGGAGCCACGGCAAATCCGACGTACAGTCCGGAGGCGATACAGAGGGCCGCCGCCGCCGCGCACCAGGGAACGAGCCGGCCGGCCATGGGATAGAGCGCCTGCGGCGAGGAATATTTGAACCAATTCACAGCCATCTCCTGCGACCGGGCCTACGACTCCACTGCAATCCGCACCGCCGCCGCCGTCGCAACCGGTGCCAATACGGCAGCGATGAGTAAACAGGCTCCCAGCAACGACACATTCGCCTCGATCCCGAGTCCCGCTTCATGTCCGGTCACGGCTCCGGCCCCGAAGATCAGCACCGGCACGAACAGAGGCAATACCAGCAAGGCCACGAGCGCCTGTCCTCCCCGCACCCCGAGCGTCAGCCCGGCGCCGATCGCCCCGATGAAACTCAGCGTCGGAGTGCCCAGCAAGATGGACAGCGTCAACACGCCGATCGACTCCCCATCCATTCCAAAGACGATGCCCAAGAGAGGCGAAAGCAGGACCAGCGGAAGACCGGATACCAACCAATGGGCGCAGACCTTGGCCGCGACGAGGACCGATAAGGGATGGGACGTCAACACGAACTGTTCCAGTGACCCATCGAGGTAGTCGGCAGTGAACAGCCGGCCCAAGGACAGTAGGCACGAGAGGAGCGCCGCAACCCAGAGAATGCCGGGAGCCATGGTCCTGATCACCGCGGGCTCCGAGCCCACACCAAGAGGAAATAGGCTCGCGACCACGATGAAGAACATGATGCTCGTGGCCAGGTCGGCACGGCGACGCAAGGCCAACAAGACATCCCGTCGCACGACGGTTTGCCAAGCGCCAAGCAGGCCTTGTGCCGTCATCCCGCCAGCCTCAGGCAACGAAGGTCGATCGTCGGAAGGTCGAGTTCCTGATGCGTCGCAACGACGATCGAACCACCTCGTTCCAGATGCAGGCTCAAACGATCGGTGACCAGGCGCGTCGCCGCCGCATCCAACGACGTGAATGGCTCGTCCAGAATCCAGACGGGACGGCCGGTCAGCCAAAGCCGGGCCAGAGCGACGCGACGTTTCTGCCCCTGTGACAATACCTGGGTGGCCAACCGCCGAGTCTTCGCCCCGATCCCGACCGCTTCCAGTGCAGATGCCAGTTCCCCGTCTGTGGGGACGTGCCCGTCCAGACTCATCGTGATGTGCAAATTTTCCATCGGCGTCAGGTCGTCCTTGGTACCGTTCAGGTGCCCCAAATACGCCACCTGCATCCGATACTGTTCTCCCAGCACGGCAATATCGGTCCCGTGCCACAGCACCCGCCCTTCGTCCGGAGTGAGCAGTCCGCACAGCGCACGCAGGAAGCTGGATTTTCCGCTGCCGTTTTCGCCGAGCACGGTCAGGATCTGGCCTGGGCCGACGGTCACCCGAAGATCCGAAAATACGCGCCGATCACCGCGATTGCAGCCTAGTTGAACCGCTTCCAACATCTTAGGAGAAATCCCAGCGAACGCCAAAGAAAAAGAACTCTCGCACCGTGCGATCCTTCTGCAGCGGACTCTCCGTTATGGTTTTCTCCACGCCTCCGGAGCCCTCAATCGTCCAGCCGTCACTGAATCGGTAGTCGACGCGTAGCGTCGGCGTCACCCGATACAGCTCCACGTCGGCACTGTCCTTTTGATGGTACAGAATCAGGAACGTGTCGAGTTGCCATTGTTGGCCGAATCGGCCGAGCGAGTTCAACGTCAACGATTCGCCGCGATACGTCGGACTATTGATATAGCTCGCGTTCACCACGAACGTATTTTTTTCGAAGGGGAAATCGGTGCCGATCGCCTGCAGAGTGTACGTCCAAATATTGCCAGTACCCGGCAAAGCTTGCAAGGAACATGGCGCATCCGTCGTGGCGTTCGGATTCAGGAACAACGTGCTGGTACCCGGCAGAATGACCAAGCAGTTCGACGCCGAGGTCCCCGAAATCCGGTTCATTCGCACGTCGCCGCCCAATTGCCAATCCTTGCTTACCGCGTGGAGCACCCCGACAAGGAATAAGTCACTCGTGGCAGTGACGGCTTTCGCTTGCGCCCGCAGGATCGCCTCATTGGTCGTATTGATGTGCTCAAGCGAGGCATTGGGAGCTCCGAAGAGTGAGTTTGTCGTTTGGAGATACGGCGTTCTTCGATGATCGGCGAGGACCGTGTAGGTCGTGCCTTCGGTCACCCAGGTGCCGTTGAGCATGGCGACGTTCAGCACGCCGTACGAGATGTCATAGTCGACGAGCCCGAACGCGTTCTTTCCATTCGACGAATAGCGGATCTCACTTCCGACCGCCCGACGATCGACGACGCCGTTCACCATTTGATTCAAGTAGTAGACGTTTCCGCTCCAAGCCTCCCCGAGCGGACCGATATCGACATTGGCTCCGTAAAAATAGCGTTTCAGGTCCGCGCGGAAATTGCGCGGATCGTCGGGTACGTAGCGGGAATCCAAACTGAACTGTCTCGGCTGCCCTCCGATCAGATTGACATTGAGGAGCTGGGGCGCAACGGTATACCGGAACCAGGCTCCGTCGAAGCGATAATCCAGCACACCGCCGGTGTTGCCGGGCTGCCGCCCGACGCGAAGGAAATAGGCATCCTGCTTCGAATGCTCGACGTACGCGGCCCGAAGCCGGCTCACGTTGCGTCGCACGTCGTCGCTTGTGAGGAGATCCAGCGAATGGGTCCCGCGGACGACCATCTTGGTGTCGTACTCATCTTTGCGATAACGCCCGGTCACGTCGAACGCCGACACCAGCAGAGACTGGTCATGCGTATTGAGGGTCGTGGTGATATTCGTATCCTTCGCGGTGCTCTTGGTCTGGCTGTATCCGCCATAGTAGTACTCGTAGACACTGCCGTAGACCCTGGTCTCCTCGATCTTTTTCGGCTTCCTCGCGCCCGGCTTCTGTTGCGCCATTTGCGTACCGGCTTCAGCCAGCGCCGCCAGCCGCTGCCGCACTCTGGTGGCGCCTTCACCCTCCGGATACGCCTTCAAGTAGTGCTCGTATTCAGCTTTCGCTTTGGCCAGTTCCCCGCTGCGCTCTCGGGCCACACCGACCATCTCCTGCGCATCCTGCGACTGCCGGTTGGGCGGAAGATTCAACAGGACGTTGAAGATCTGAACGGCCTTTTCGTTTTCTTCCGCCTTGAGCGCGCCTCGGCCCAACTGCATCAGGTCGTCGGCATACTTGCCGACATCCATTCCCGGGCGGAACGGCGGAACGGCGAAAGACTGTGTCGGCGCTTGTCCCTTGGCCGGAGGGGCCGCCGCCGACTGAGGGGCGCGGACCGTAGGTGGAACAGGCGGCAACTGGGCGGGAGTCGGGCCGGGCGGTTTCTCCACTGGCACGATGATGACGATCCGGCTGCTGCTTCGGATCTCTCGCTGAGTGACTTTGAATCGGACCGGCTTGCTGAATTTGACGGACAGACTGTTGGTCGCCGCGTCGGGAAAGGTCACTGTGAACTTCGGTACCACATCGCTGGGCGGAGACGCGGCCAACTCGCGCGCAAACCGGCGCGACCGATCGAGATCGGGAAAATCCATGAAGATACGAATGAGGTCGCCCTTGTCGGACGGCGTGTGCCGTAAGTACAGCGCTCGAGTGTTGAAGATGATATGGATCTCCGCCTGAGTCGGAGTCTCATTGACCTCGATTCGGTCGAGGACCTGGGCACGGGCAGCCTGAGGAGTGAGGACGCCGACCATGAGCACAAGCAGCCCCAGCAAAAACACGGACAGCGCCCTGCGCTGTCCCTTCGCGCATGTGGGTCCCACCCAAATCACCTCAGAATTCCTGTCGTCCGGGTCTTTAGAACTCGCCGGTAGGCCGATGCTGTCCGGAGCGGCTCTGCCGAATCCTCGTAAAGGTCGAGTCGGTATAGATGTGGCAGCTGCCCGAGCAATCCTTCAGCTCCACAACGTTGTAGAGAATCTTGGGTGAGTCGACTTTCTTGTGGGCATCCGGCTTGAACCGGTCGGCATGACAACCGGCGCAATCCGGTTTATAGCCGCCGAACCGCCAGGCGATGACCTCATTGTTACTGGTATGGCAGGCATTACAGGTCACCCCTGCCCGGTGTTGTTTGTAGTAGGCAGTCTTGTGGGAATACGTCGTCACGTTCGTCCACCCGCTTCCTGCCCGATGACAGGCATCACAGGATTGCGACGTCACGAAGTGTCCGGAGGATTTCCCCGTCGCGGTGCTGCCGTTGTGGCAGGTCGCACAGGTGCCGGGCGTCACCCCCGTATGACTGAAGGTCGCCGGGATCCAGGCCGTCGTGCGGTGGCAGGTGTCGCAGCTCGCCGTCGTGGGCACATGCGTCGCACTCTTGCCCCGCGCCGTCGTCCCGTTGTGGCAGGTCGCACAGGTGCCCGGTGTCACCCCCGTATGGCTCATCGTCGCCGGCGTCCAGGCCGTCGTGCGGTGGCAGGTGTCGCAGCTCGCCGCCGTCGCAATGTGCGTCGCGCTCTTGCCCCGCGCCGTCGTCCCGTTGTGGCAGGTCGCACAGGTGCCCGGTGTCACCCCCGCATGGCTCATCGTCGCCGGCGTCCAGGCCGTCGTGCGGTGGCAGGTGTCGCAACTCGCCGCCGTCGCAATGTGCGTCGTACTCTTGCCCCGCGCCGTCGTCCCGTTGTGGCAGGTCGCGCAGGTGCCAGCCGTCACGGAGGAATGGCTGAAGGTGGCGGGAATCCAGGCTGTGGTCTTGTGACAGGTATCGCAGGTCGCAGTCGTGGGCAGATGGTTCACAGACTTTCCACGAGCGGTCGCTCCGTTGTGACAAGTCGCGCAGGTGCCGGGCGCCACCCCTGTATGGCTGAACGTGGCTGGTCTCCAGGCAACCGTGCGGTGACAGGTATCGCAACTCGCCGTCGTCGGCACGTGCGCAGAGGACTTTCCCGTAGCTTTGCTGCCGTTGTGACAGGTCAAACAGGTACCGGGTGAGATACCGGAATGGTTGTACCCGGTGCTCACGAGCACCCAATTCTTAGCTCCAACGAGATGACAGGTATCGCACGCCGCAGTTGTCGCCACGTGCGCAGCCGGTTTGCCCCGCGCCTGTACACCGTTGTGGCAGGTGATGCAGCTGCCGGGCGTGACGCCGATATGCCGAAACGACGCCCCAGTCCAGGCAACCGTACGATGACAACTGTCGCAGGACATGGTGGTCGGCAAATGCGTGGCCGGTTTGGCCTGTGCCGTACTCCCGTTGTGGCAACGAGCGCAACTCCCGGGAGCCACACCGGCGTGGGTAAAGAAGGCCGGCTTCCAGGCCGTCGTCCTGTGGCAGCTACTGCAGTTCAAAGTCGTCGGCAGGTGATTCGCCGGCTTGAACGTCGACGTCACACGTCCGCCGGGTGAGTGGCACTGGCTGCACTGCGTCGGGGTCCCCTTGAAGATGCCCTGGACATGGCAGCGTTCGCATTGCACCTGCGCATGGCCACCGGACAGCGGGAACCCGGTCGCTCCATGGTCTGATTCCATGCTGGTTCGACTGCCGCCTCGCTGAGCCCCCGCGTCGTACGGAAGTGCCAGCAGGGCGCAGACAAGGACAGCCAGGGTAAAGAGGCTGTACCTGTAGGCAGCGATCAAACCTGGAACGCGTGTCGTCATCATCAGTACTTCTTGTTGATCCGTGGAAACAGCCCGTTGCCGGAGGGAACTCCGATACGTGTCGTGACGTATATCGGCAACTATGCTTGGAGAGTGCGCAGGCACAAGTGGCAAGGAATATGCCCGCGGGGCACATACGGCAACCTACTGATTTTCTAAGACGCTCGGTCCGGCCCCAATACGGATTTCACGTACGGGGGGTTCGACTTTGTACAAAATATGTAAGGGTAGTCGGCAAAATGCTGCACTGCGGAGAATCGCAACAGCGAAAAGCCTACAGAACATTCCACAATTGAATGCGCCAACCAGGCGCAGGACTTGCGAAGCTTGGAAGAGTATCCAAGAAGGAGGCCGACCTTCTTGCCTCACTCGATCAAGAGAGGTGCCTCGTGGCTTCGGCTCAATCGCTCGAACAACACACGCAGGCAGGACCAACCAGACCCGCTCGCTCCATGGCTCCCCCGGCCCCGGCCGAACCAGCCAGGGGCCTCGGAGCCCGCCCCCTGTTGCTGCTCTGCTGTCTCTTCGTCTTGTCCGCTTTCCAAGTTGCCGTCGGCAAGTACTATACGCCGCGCTCGACCGTCGGATTCACGCTCGGGGTGGTCGGCACATTCTTGATGGTCGCGCTGTTAGCCTATCCGCTCCGCAAGCACCTCAAGTGGATGCAGCGGTGGGGCGCCTTGAAACACTGGTTTCGCGTCCACATGATCCTCGGACTCACCGGACCGGCCTTGATCCTCTTTCATTCGACGTTCCATATCCGTTCCCCGAACGCCGCTGTCGCACTCGTCAGCATGCTTATCGTCGTCATCAGCGGCGTCGTCGGCCGCTTCGTGTACGGCCAGATTCACTTCGGCCTCTACGGGAGCCGAGCCACCCTTGAGACCCTTCAAACCTCGCTCGACGGTCGATCCGAGGAAACCGCCTCGAGGTTCCATTTTGCGCCGCGTGTGGAGCAATGGCTTCTCAACTTTCGGCGCGACGCCTCACAGGAGGAACGGGGACTCCTGGCCGGCACCGTGTGTCTGGTGACCACCTGGTTCCATCGACACATTCTCGCCCGGCGCTGCGCAAGGGAGCTTCGCAGGATTCTGAGAACCAATCGGCAACCGGAGTTCCGTGGAGGCGAAGCAGAAGCGGTGGAACTGGTCCATCGCTATCTGCGAGAGGTCGAACGCGTCGCGCAGTTCACGACGTACGAGCGACTGTTTTCGCTCTGGCACGTCTTGCACATTCCACTCATTTACCTTCTCGCTGCGAGCACGATCTTTCATGTGATCGCGGTGTACATGTACTGACGGCCGTGCATCTCCTCCGACTCCTCATTCTCCCGTTCATCACACTCGGTCTTTTCCTCATCACAGCCGGACCAGTTTCCGCAGATACTGTCGAAACCGCACTCATGCCGGGCCAGGTGATCGAGGGCCACGCCAAGTGGGAAGAGTCTTGCACCAAATGCCACAAGCGATTCGACAAAGCAGCACAAACCCAATTGTGCCAGGACTGCCACAAGGACATTCGCAAAGACATCGAGGCAAGACAGGGCCTCCACGGTCGGATGAAGGAGGCACGCGAATGCCGGGAATGCCACACCGAACACAAGGGTCGTGCCGAGAATATTGCGCCGGTCAACAAGCAGTCGTTCGACCATGGCGGCACCGACTTCGCCTTGAAAGGCGCCCATGCCGACACGAAGAAAGCCGACTGCCAGTCGTGCCATAAGCCGAAGATCAAATACCGGGACACACCATCCGATTGCGTGGCGTGCCACAAGAAGGATGACAAACACAAAGGGTCACTCGGTGCGGCCTGCGCGGATTGTCATACGGATCGCAACTGGAAAGAGACGCGCTTCGACCACAGCAAAACTCGATTCTTTCTCCGCGGCAAGCACGCGGACACCTCCTGCGAGGCTTGCCATGACAACGAGCGGTACAAAAACACGCCGATGGATTGCGCCTCGTGCCACAAGAAGGACGACTCTCACAAAGGCGTCTTTGGACAGCAGTGCGAAACCTGCCACGGTGAAAAGGATTGGAAGACCTCGCCGTTCAACCACGACAAGGACACGAAATACCCGCTCACCGGCAAACACGGAAAGGTGAAATGTGAAAGCTGTCACAAGAAGCCGGTGGCAGTGGAGAAAACACCAACCGCTTGCATCGCCTGCCACCAGAAAGACGATAAGCACAAGGGGTCCTTTGGTGAGAAATGCGCCAGCTGTCACGTCGACAAGGATTGGAAGTCGATTACCTTCGACCATGACCGGGACACCAAATATCGCCTGAACGGGAAACACAGAGCCACGAAGTGTGAGAGTTGCCACAAGGGCGCGCTCTATAAGGACAAGGCCCCCTCGGTCTGCTACGGCTGCCACAAGAAAGACGATACGCATAAAGGAAGCTACGGCGAAAAGTGCGAACGGTGCCACTCGGAAAGGGATTGGAAAGTCATCCCGTTCGACCATGATCGCGACACGACCTATCCGCTGAAAGGCAAACACAAGGTCACGAAATGCGAAAGCTGCCATAAAGGTCAGCTCTACAAGGACAAGACGCCGACGACTTGCAACGCCTGCCACCGCAAGGACGATATCCACAAGGGCCAGTATGGTGAAAAGTGCGAATCCTGCCATGTGGAGCAAACGTGGAAAACGATCACGTTCGACCATGCACGCGATACAAAGTACCCCTTACTGGGAAAGCACGCCCCGCTCAAATGCGAGAGCTGCCACAAGGGACACCTGTATCGGGACAAGCTGAAAAGCACCTGCGTGGCCTGCCACGAGAAGGACGATAAGCACAAAGGGCAGGAGGGTCAGAAGTGCGAGGAATGCCACAACGAGCGCTCCTGGAAAGACACCAAGTTCGACCACGGCCTGACCCGCTTCCCCCTCCTGGGGAAGCACATCAAGGTCGACTGCAAGAAATGCCACACGACGGTCGCGTTCAAGGATGTCTCGTTCGATTGCGTCGGGTGCCATGAGAAGGACGATACCCACAAACGGCGACTCGGCACGCGCTGTGAGGCATGTCACAACGCCCGGGATTGGAAGATTTGGGACTTCGACCACGACAGGCGGACACGATTCAAGCTGGACGGCGGCCATGCAGGACTCGACTGCTATACTTGTCATAAGAATCCGATGGCGAAAACGGTGAAGACACCGGACACGTGCGTCGGCTGCCACAAGAAAGACGATAAACACGAAGGCAGCTACGGCCCGCAATGTGAGCGGTGCCACGAGTCTTCATCCTGGAAAGCCATCAAACCGGGAACGGGTGGCCTCCGCTTCAGATAACCGGACGCCCCGGCCTCACGCATAACAGGTTGGAAAGCACGTGTACCGCCGCAACATCACCAATGTCCTCTGGACACTGTCCCTGCTCCTCATCGCCTTCGTGTTCTATAACGCCTGGCTGAAGCCGACGTTCTTCGCCCCGTCCCTGATCTCACCACCGACGACCGGGGCACCCCAGCCCGTCGCCACGGCGGACTCCTTCACAGACCTAATGCAGGGGGCCCCGCTCCCTGAGGTACCACCGACTCGTTTGGTACCGTTGGGCACGGCGCCGCTCCCTCAACTCGGAACCATCCGGGATGATCTGGATCGGGGCTACTATAAGAAGGTAGAAACAGCGCTGACGGGCCTGTCCCGAGACAAGCTGAGCCAAGAGCCTGTTCGACAGTACGTGGCCGGGCTGTGGAACAACCTCGGGGTGCAGCAGGAAAAATTCGGCGGTATCGAATTGTCGGTGAAGGCTTTCCGGAAGGCCGTGGCCTTCGACCCGGCCAACGCCACGGCCCACCTCAATCTGACCCAGGCCTACTGGGGCCTTCGCGATCCGGCCATGACGCAGGAGTTTCTGCAGCGGGTCATCCGGCTGGCACCGAGCGATCCCTTTCCTCACCTGGCACTGGCGGAATGGCTGATGGAGCATCGCAATATGCCGGGGGCCGCCATACATCTCAAGGAAGCCACGACCGGGGGACGCATCGACGCTCGCCTACAGGCCTACGCACGGCGACTGGCCGAAAAGGTCGATCAGGCCCCACGCCCCAAGGAATCCCCTGTCGTCCTCGCCAAACAATCCGCACCGCCGAGCCTTCCTCGCACGACACCTCCGCTCTCCGCCCCTGACATGGCCGGCGCGCCGGTATCCGCCAGCAACAGGGGTTCGGCCTCCGTTCGTGTCGAGCAACCGGCGCCTGTGCCTCCGTCACCGGCGCCGACCTCTGCCCCACCGGCGCAAGCGGTGCCGGGCCAGGCCGGCAAACACTTCGTCGTCGTTTTCCAGGGCGCGGAAGATCCGGACGCGTGGGCTCGTATTCAGGCGATCCTGGAGTATGCCTATCAGGACATTTGCCAGAAATTCGGGCATGAACCGACCGCCCCCATCACCGTTGTCCTGCACACCGCCACCCCCTTTAACGGCAACATGGACACCCCAACCTGGACCGATTCGTTGTTCGAGCAGGCGACCGGCTCAATCCATGTTCCAACGCGAGGGGCCCTCGAAGACTTGGGGCTTCTGAGCCGCCTGCTCCGTCACCAGTTCGTGCACGCAGTGGTTCGGCAAAAGATGGGGCCGCAACATGACACCGTGCCAGCCTGGTTGCTCGAAGGCTTGGCCCTGCAGCTCAGCGAGGACCCGTGGCCCCACATCGAGGAGGCGAAGGAAAAAGACGTCACCGTCGTCCCGTTGATCAATGGACAGGCGGAGTGGAAGAACCTGACGGCGGAATCCCTGCCGGTTGCCTATCTTGAGGCACAGGCAGCCACGCAGAGCCTCATCGAACGTTACAGCATGTATGACATCCGCCAGATCTTGAACCTGATCAGAAGCGGCCAACCTTTTGAAGCTGCAATCCAGCAGAAACTCACCCTGTCACACGAGCAGTTTCAGCGGCACTGGACCAACAGTCTGCAGGCGACGCTCAAAGCCAGTCGACAATAGTCCGGCTAGTCTCAATCCCCTCTATACCGTCTTTTCCCCAGAAGCATTCCGCCACTCGTACGCCCCACATGACGTGATACAGCTGCAGGGCTGCCCGGCACATCTCTCCGGCCGCGTGGAACATCAGCGCGACAACTAGCGCGCGGCCCGGCCCAAAATACCGGGATGTGACTGATGACAGATGAGAGAAATTCAGGAGGCGCATCCTGTCGCTAAGACAGATCTGAGGGATCCGGGTCGCGCACGCGCGGTATGGTGGTCCCAACGGGATTCGAACCCGTGTCTGAGCCGCAGCGAAGGTTTCGCCAAGTTTTCCAATGCATTATGTCATTCCACAGGCACGACTTAAACAAGCAAGGTCTTAAACATTACGAGGTGAGCCGGCATCGCAGTCGGCTCACCCATGAGTTACCTTCTTCTGTGAAAGGAAGTTGGATTACGACAGGAACATGTCACTGTCGCGTTGCTAGACTCACTTGGTAGGACCAACGAGCACTCTGATCTTAGCGAGAAATCGATTGAGCGGTTGAGGGCTTTCCTCACCAGTTATGGCGTACGGGTTGGCCCTCTGCTCCTGAATATCAACTTTGCCTCCGTAGCCTCGAACGACTTGATATTTATCGCCCTCAGAGGAGAGGAAGAAAATACTTATATCACCGGCCTTAAACCTGGCTTCGGTGCTGAGCCCTCCCAAGTAATAAACGTTGATCTCTTGATTCGTAACAACACTCTTGAGCATATGCTCAATCCGAATCACCGCCTTCCACCATTTCCATTCCGCGATGTTGGATTCATCGCGAAACATTTCACCCGTTGCGCCGGTTCCGATTACGGTGCCAACAACGATAAGCTGAGCCTCGTGGACCATCGTCTCCAGATCAGCTTCTACGATCTTAGCGTCTGGGGAACTCTCCCAAGGGAGGTCGATAGCCAGGACAAGAATGAACAATGTGAGACATTTCCAGCCTTTCCGGATTGTTATCCGCCCCTGCACCATTGCTCACTCAATATGCGAAGTGTCTATGTAGCGATCCGCCGTGGCATGAGCCGCAAGACTGTGTCGGCACTGTTCGATTTGGTCCATTCCCAGTCATCTGTCTTGTCGCGTCGTGAGCAGGGAAAGGGACATTATGGCTTACTTTCGAATTGATAGACGCGGGATCAATGTCCGCCATACGTGTGGTCCAAGCTTTCCCTCACGCAACGCCAATTCAATTTCTGGAAGAAATCCGGCCACCCGCAGGGCAAGCTTCTCATAGTCTCCCTGGACTAGAGACTGGTGTCGCCAGCGTGAAACGAAAAACCACTTTTTCCTCCACCTGGAGTCATACATTGTGAAATATTCATTGAGCCACCCGACATATACGTCTTCTGCTGCCCAGTGTCCCGTGTGAGTGATCAGTCCTTCCTTTGGAGCCACACCGGCCATGATTCGAAATGCAGCACGTCGGTATCTTGCGAATTCAAATTCGATGAGATCAACTCGTCCCGCTTCTCTAACGCGCCGCAACCTTCCCAATGGAAGGGAACTCTCTGTCGGCAGGCCCATGACCCGATAACGGCGCCAGAGCAAATCCTTCTTGGATCAGCAAAGGCAGCAGTTGTGTCCGGAGGCTCTCTAGTAGCCAACCCCTAGCCTGACTCACATCCTTCCACTTTGCCTTAAGCGCTTCGTAGGACATGGAGGCCTGTCAACAAACGATTCACATTGTCATAGCTATAGCTCGTGGCCGGATTACCTGAGGTACCGCACGCCTGGCAAGTCTTTGAGGTCCGCATCGCCTGTGATGACCTCGGCGCCCTGGTCTTGGGCGGTCGCGTAAATGATTGCATCGGCCATGGCCAATCCATGGCGCAGGCTCAGATCCGCGGCGAGATAGGCGATCGAGTCCGTCAAGGGAATCACCCGGGTCGCATTCAGCCGTCCGGCAATCGATAACGCCGTCTCCTCGCCTCGCTCGCGCTTGACCTTCTTATAGACCTCGTACAGGACAATCGTCGGCGTGACCACCTCATATCGCGCAGACAGGTAGGCGGCGTAGCGGTCTGCCAGCGGACCGTCGATAAAAAACTCGATCCACCCGCTTGAATCAATGAGCACCTTCACAGCCGGTCCTTTTTCTCCCGGATGTCGGCGGTCGACATGCCCTTGAGGGCTCCCTTGAGGGATTTGAGAGGCACTTCCGGTACCAGCGTGATAACGCCGCCCTTTTCGACCACCTGCAGGCGCTGCTGAGGGCTAAGATGCAGTTTCTCCCTGACTTCTTTCGGAATCACTACTTGAAACTTCGACGAAATCGTGGTCGTTGCCATGGCCAGGCTTCTCCTTACAAGATACGTATCGATCATGATATCGTCTTACCCCTCATCGGTCAAGCAGCCAGCCGGTTTCTGACACATGGAATTGGACAACCTCAAGATACTGCACTCCCGCGATTCTGGAACCTTCTACTCCCTCCCAGTCTGCTTGTTGAGAAGCACCATCCTAAGGCCGTTCGGGCTTAGACTAGATCCAAAATACTTGCGCGGATTAACCGGCTAGCGCGTTGTTTTGGCCCTGCGGATGGTTCGGCACGTCACGGCGTGATCTCTGGACCCCGCCATGGTCGCGGCAATTCGTGTCATCTGGCCTCTTCAGCCTCTTCGAATGGAACGTGGTCCACAATGGAATATTGGCCACTGTTGTCCCCTCCTGTCCGCTCCTGACCCCTGCAGGACTCTTTCATCGTGCTCTGGACTTCGGTACGACTGGTCAGGGCCGCACACGAACGCGCGGCAGGGCCGAGTTATGAGCACATACGCCCACTGTGCAAGGCCGTGACCGGGGATACGGTCAGCTCATCGTGCCCACCATCGAAGTGAGGGAGGTCCCATGGTCCTGATTCCGGAGCAACGGAGGAAGACAATGCAGACCTGCCACCCCGCTGTTCAGGCGGTACCTGGGCAGCGGCTGGTTCGTCTCCAGGCGTGGCGTGAAGGTGCAGGCATGAGGCCGAACGTTCCTCACGTGGCACAGGACCGTGACGACATGCGCGCGACCGGCGGCGAGAGCCGGCGGCGCGCGCAGCGGACACGCCCCCGACTCGGTAATACGGGGGCGTCCATCGCACAGACCGATCATGTGCTCTAAGGAAGAGCGGCAGAAAGAACCGAGGGTTACGATGGAATCGCATGCCCCGATAAGGACACCCGAAGTCATGGCCGGTTCTGATCGCCTGCAAGCACCCCATCAGGGCACCCTGCGACGACAGACCTGCTTGCGCTGTCGGCATTGTTGGTGGCCGCGAACTCCAACGCGGACGCTGCGATGTCCTCGCTGCAAAAGTCCCTATTGGGACCGGCCAAGACGTGGTGCCGTAGAGTCAACGCAAGATACCCGGATTCAGGGCGGTGCGCTCGTCGCATCTCGCAAGGAAGACCCGGCCGAAACAGCAGTGGCGGTTTCCTTTGCCGCCGGCCTGGACCTGCTGAAACGGCTCAAGGCCGAAGGCCGGAGTTGGGCGGAATTGGCGCACGAGCTACAACGGCAGTGTGGGGTTCAGTTGGAGAAAGAGCAATTGAAGGCGCTGATCCGATAAACACAGGGCCCCTGCCCCGTACCAACCACGGGGGCAGGGCCCACAGTCTGAGTTGCGCGGCAGCGCGGGATGCAGGGGGCAGGCCTGGCCGTTGCGGCCAGGCCAACGCCGTTGCTCCCCCCGCGCTGCGCACCGCCAAGCCAGCGCCGGCGTTCTTACGCGGGCGCCACGAAGGGGGTATGGGGGTGTCGCAAGACTCCCCCGATTCGTTTTCTCATGAGCTCAGTACCGGAACAGCCCTCCGCTGCCCTTCCTGTGCCACTTCCGCTTGACGGGTGGGTTATCCCTCCCCATACTGCGGCCCGGCAAAACCAACGCTGCGGGCGGGACCGGAAAGGTCAGCCCATGACGCAGCCGTTAGTG